>NZ_BAABDO010000194.1:0-6896 GCF_039539665.1 Actinomadura keratinilytica | reverse complement strand
GACTCCTCACACCCTTGCAGGTATCAGAGCCTCCAACCAACTCGGGGAGGTCCAGTCCGCCACCTCACCGCTTCCCACGTCCGCGACAGGGCGTTGGCAGAAGTGGCGGGTGTGGTGGCCGCGCGGACGCCGTTCAAGGGCAGACGCATCGCCCGCTCCATCAAAGACCCCGCCTTCAAGGCACGCGCGTTGGCGAAGGTGGCGGGTGCGGTGGCCGTGCGTGATCCGGCAGGCGCTCTGTCCCTTCTACGCGAGGCCGAGCGGATCGCCCGGTCCATCATCGACTCCGGCGCCCAGGAGAAGGCATTGGGAGATATCGTCAGGCAGGCGATGGACGGTGGGAGGCCGTCCAAGGGCTGGAGCTGAGCCGCCCGTCGTTCCACGGCGGCCAAGCCCACCGGCGGCCCCGATGCTCTCCGCGTCCCACCGGCCGCTGCCGGGGAACGGGGCCGCTGTCATGCGGTCTCGGCGGTGAGGCGCCCGACGGCACGGATGACCTGGCGGCGGGTCAGCAGGCGGCGCGCGACGAAGGCCAGCACGCGGTTGCTGCGTCCTGCGATGACACTGGGCGGCGGGTTCCTGCGGTCGAGGGCGTCCAGCGCGGTGCGCACGACGTCGGCGGGTTCGGCCGGTCTCCGCGCTCCGGCGACCTGCGTGCTGCCCGAGACGTCGAAGAACTCGGTCCGGGTGGCGCCCGGTGACAGGGCCAGCACCCGCAGACCGGTGCCGCGCGACTCCGCCCACAGCGCCTCGGTGAGGCTCAGCACGAACGCCTTGGCCGCTCCGTAGAGCGCCAGGCGCGGGTTGGCCTGGTAGGCGGCCATGCTCGCCACGTTGATCAGCACGCCGCACCCCGCCGTCCGCAGCTGCTCGATGAAGGCGCGGCTGATGTCGGCCACCGCTGTCACGTCGACTGCGATCTCCTGCTGCAGTCGCTGCGGATCGGCCTCGTGGAAGGGACCGTAGTTCGCGAACCCGGCGTTGTTGACAACGCTGGTGACGTGCACGCCGAGCCGCTGCATCTCGGCGGCCAGCGCCTGCCCGGGGCGGTCGGTGGCCAGGTCCATGTCCACGACGTGCACCTTGATCCGGTGCTGTGCGCGCAGCTGCTCGGCGAGCTCCTCCAGGCGCTGCCTGCGGCGGGCGACCAGCACCAGGTCCGAGCCGCGCTCGGCGAGCCGGCGGGCGAACTCCACGCCGAGCCCCGCACTGGCCCCGGTGATCAGCGTGGTCTGCCCCCGGTAGTCGACGGCGGTCATGATGATTCCCCTTTCAGTGACTGCCTGGCTGACAGTAAATGCCAGAAAGGCGGCCGCTGTCCAGTCGGGGTAGGCTGTCGGCATGACGACCTTGTGGGACCGGTCGCGGCAGGTCGCCGTCCAGGCGATCCTGGACACGGCGCTGCGCCTGTTCTCCGAGCAGGGCTACGAGCGGACGACGATCGCGCAGATCGCGCGGGAGTCGGGGATCTCCCAGCGCTCCCTGTTCCGCTACTTCGGCACCAAGGAGGACCTGGTCTGCGGCGACCAGCAGGGGCTGGGCGAGCTGCTGAAACGGGTCGTCCAGGAGCAGCCGGCCGAGGTGTCGGCCTGGGACGCCCTGCGGGCCGGGTTCGAGGCCGTCCTGGCCGAGGGGAACACCACCGGCCAGGCGCTGGAGCTGTCCCGCCTGATCTTCGACACGCCCTCGCTGCGCTCCCGCTACGTCGAGAAGCGGTTGCGCTGGCAGGCCGAACTCCTTCCGATCATCACCGAGCGGCTGGAGGCCGGCTCCGGCCCGGACGCCGAGCTGCACGCCAGGGCGATCATCGCCACGGTCTTCGCCTGCGTCGACACGGCGACCGAGCTGTGGGTCAGAAGCGACGGACGACTCGCCCCGGGCGACCTCTACGACCGGTGCCTCGCAGCGGTGCGCGGCCGCGACTGAGTCGTCGCCCACCGGCCGTCGACGGCCTTGCCGCCGGCGCCCCTGTCACGCTCGGCGTCAGCCGGCCGCCTTCCGCGGGCCTGCCGACCGGGGGCGCTGCCGTCTCCCAGCGGCCGCGCCGCTTGACCCGCACGCTGCGGCCCATCCCCTGCCGGCTCCCCTGTCGGCGGGGCATGGGTGCGCCGATGACGGGCAGGCAGGAGGAGCACCGGCAGGAGGGGGGCGACATGATCGATCCGACCGGCGCGGAGCCCCGCATCGCCATCGTCACCGGAGGCTCCGGCGGCATCGGCCGGGCGGTCGCCGAACGGCTGGCCGCCGACGGGATGAGAGTGGTGGTCGGCTACGCCGGCAATCCGGCGCGTGCCGAGCAGGTCGTGGAGGCCATCGCGGCCGCGGGCGGCACCGCGGCCGGCGTCGCGGCGGACGTGGCGGACGAAGCGCAGGTCGCGGCGCTGTTCGACGAGGCCGAGCGGCTCTACGGGGGCGTCGACGTGGTCGTGCACGCCGCGGGGATCATGCTGCTGTCGCCGCTGGCCGAACTCGACCTCGCCGACCTGGACCGGATGCACCGCGTCAACATCCGCGGCACCTTCGTCGTCGACCGGCAGGCCGCCCGCCGGGTCCGCCGCGGCGGCGCGATCATCAACTTCTCCTCGTCGGTGGTGAAGCTCGGGCTGCCGTCCTACTCCGCCTACGCCGCCAGCAAGGGCGCCGTCGACGCGATCACCTGGATCCTCGCCAAGGAGCTGCGGGGCCGGGACGTCACCGTCAACGCGGTGGCGCCGGGCCCCACCGCCACACCGCTGTTTCTGGACGGCAAGGATCATGCCGCCGTCGAGGAGCTGGCCAGGATGGCCCCGCTGGAGCGGCTCGGCCTGCCCGCGGACATCGCCGAGGCCGTCGCCTTCCTCGCGGGTCCCGCCCGCTGGGTCAACGGGCAGGTCATCTACGTCAACGGCGGCATCGCCTGACCGCCCGCGACGTCCTGCCGGGGCCGCATCGATCTACGCGCGGCCTGAAGCGGCTTCTGGTCGAGCGACCGGAGCCGGAGTCCTGCGGGCGGCGCGCCCCGGACGGCAGAGCTGTTTGGCTCACCCCGCCTGGGCGCCTCCGGAGCTGGCCTGATCACCAGCGTGTCAGGCGGGGCGGCTGGCAGCCCGGTGCACACGCCCAGCCGCAGGCCCGACGACGTCGTCACCCGGCCGTCCCCCGAGACGGGCCGCACTCGGTATCCGCCGAAGCCGGACGGAACCGGAATGCCCGCCAAGGCGACGGCCGGCGGCGCCAGGCAGAGCGCGCGCCTGATCGGAACACCACCGTCAGGGAGCCGTCGTGCTCCAGAACGCACACCACCACCTCGGCGCGCAGCGGGGCCGAGCTTCCCAGCGGACTGCGAGATCGGCTCGATCACGCCGAGGAAGCAGCTTGCGGGCGGGGGTGGATGCCGCCCGCCCGCAAACCTCAAGCGCTCCGCGTCGGCCCCACACCTGTCGAACACGAGCACGACCCCCGTCGTCGGTGAGATCTCGCCGTGTCGATGGCGGGACGGCTGGTTCCGGAACGGCAACCGGGAGGTAGTGGCCAGGCGATCGCGGTCGCGGCCGCCGCGGCCTGCGCGTGGCGGCGATTGCCCCCGGTATCCGACGCACCATGGCGGAAGGTGCACCGCCGCTTCACCGCGTGGACCGACTGCAGGCCGGGCCGCACCGGATCTTGCTGGACGATGTGCGTCTCGGTTGCGGTCACCGCCCCGCTGCGGTGGCTGCCGTGTTCGCTTGGGCGGTGTCCGGGTGCAAGGAGGCGATCTCAGTCAGAGGGGCCTCCCACAAGGGGACGCTTTCCACCCGAGATATCCGCCATCCCTGCGGCGTGCGAGCGGCAGTCAGGTCGTAGCGCTCGCCGAAGAGCCGCCCTCCTCCTTCGGGCCGGCCGACGAAGACGGCGAGCAGGTTCGCGGTGATCGTGGCGGTGTCGCCGTCCACCTCGATCAGGGGGTTGGTGATGAAGCTCTGGGTGAACACGCCGTCGGGGCGGACCCTACCCGCCTTCTCCACGATGGCATCGATGCCCCGGGCTACGCCGCTGGCAGTGCCGACCGAGGCATCTTCGGTGAAGACGGTCCGCATCTCCCCGAAGCGCTTGTCGTCCAGGCAGCGTCCGAGACGGGCCACGAGGTCAGTGAGTGCGTGATAGTCGACGTGATCCATGACTCCGCCAAATAGTTGGTCCGTCCAATGTTGGTGAGGCCAATCATACAGTCGTGGGTCCCGCCAACAAATCGGAGTGGGCAGCCGCTCGTTCGCCGCTGCCGAGGCCCGCGTGGGGGAATGCCGGTGACGGCCCCGCAGGCGAGCGGCAGCACCAGACTCGCCAGGCGTCTTCAGCGGCTGATTCGGCGTCAGGCGGTCGTACCGTCCACGATGGTGAGGCCGTCGGCCGGCAGTCGGCTGGGTTGAAGCCCGAACACGCGGCGGAAGGCGTCGCTGAAGTGCACGGTACTGGCGAAACCGGCGTCGGCCGCGGCGCTGGTGAGGGTGCCGCCCGTGCCGACCGCCCGCCCGGCGGCCAGCATCCGAGCCCACAACTGGTAACGCCGGAAGCTCGTCCCGGTGTGCGCCTTGAACAGGTGCAGGAACCGTGATCTGGGACGACCCGCAGGCGGCGCCCTCGTCGGCGGTGACGGCGCGAATACGCGGGTCAAGGCGTGCGCCCCATCCGGGTGCCGGGTTCGCGCGCTGGGCCGCCCAGGTGCAGATTGGCGGTCAGGGGCAGCAGGACGCGTCCCGATCGTCGGTCAGCACGGAGCGCCGCCGCCGGTCATGCGCCCCTTGCAAGCGACCGACCGGGCAGAAGCCGGGTCGAGATGGCAGAACAGCATCTGCTCGCCCTCCGCGGTCAGCTGGTGCCGCACGTAAGGCGCGATCAGCGCGCTCCGCGCCCGCACCGGAGCCGCCCCATCGTGCGTCCGCACCTGAACGGGGCGTCGAGCCCGATGGCCAGGCAGGCGACCGGGCCCGAATGCGGGCCGATCCCGAGCGTCGGCCCGGCGTGGACCGTCTGACCGGGCCACAGCCACGCCGTCGTCGCGGCACGTTCGTGAGAGCGGAGACGGGCGCATGGGGCCCGTCCTGGCGGTATGACGACAACGATCGCGATCTGCGCGGCTGTGTTCTTCTTCGGGACGGAGCTGTGGCGGCGCCGACCGCGCTGGTCAGGCCGATCGGCATCACACCCGGCTCGGCCGAGGCGAGGGCCGAGGTCCGCGGCGTGTACGGCGGGTTCGGCGTAGCCGTCGGCGGCCTGCTGATCTGGGCGGCGACCACGTCCGATACGGCCGCACGCCAAGCGGTCTTGATGGCCGGTTGCCTGGCGTACGGATTGAGGTGCCGGTCGAAGTCTCGTACGAGTGCTGCTGGACGAGCGGACGGCAGAGTGGCGGCCACCTGCACGGCCGGGCAGGCGCACCGATGGCCTTGGCTCTTCGCAGCAGCGCCTCACCTTGATGAACGAGTGTGAGGTGGCGTCCCGTCCGGGAGGCGCTGTGTAACGCCTTCACGATCAGCCTGTTGGCGTACCGGGTGAGGTGCCCATCAAAGCCGCGTGAGGGTCGTTGGAGCAGGCGGATGGCGGCCAGTGCACGAATGGGCGTGCACATGCAGTCGCCGCCTCGCCTCGATGGACGAGCACGAGATGGTGCCCGCGGAGGTGTGCAGGGGCGCAGATCTTGAGGGCGGCCGCTACGTCGTCGCGAAGGAGACGCTGCGTAGGTAGTCGCGCCATTCCTTGACGGCCGGTTCCTTGGCGTACCGGGTGAGGCTTTGGTCGAAGTTCCGCACGCGTGTCACGAGGCGGGCGGATGACAGGGTGGCGACCACCGGTACGGCTTGGCGGACGGAGGTGATCGCCTCGTCCAGCTCGCCCTCACCTAGGAGGGCCTCACCCCGGTGGATGAGGTTGAGCTGGCGGGAACGCGCGTACGAGGCGGCGTCGAAATGCTCCAGCGCGATTTCGGCGTTCGCCCTGGCCCGCTGGTGCTCGCCGATCATCAGCCAGACGTATCCCGCCTCGGCGGACAGTTCAGCGTAGTCGTAGTCGAAGGCGGCCCAGGGGGGTTCTTCGTGGCCGTCCTCAGCTTTAGCGAAGGCTTCTTCTGTCTCTCTGAGCAGTCTGTGGACGCGGCGAATGTCGTGCCTGTTGGGCGTTTCGGCGAGTTCGACGCCGAGGGCAGTGGCTCTGGCCTCCCGCAAGAGCAGGAAGGCGCGCACCCGGGGGGTGGTGCGCCCGATCGTCTTCTGAGCCGCGCGAGCCAGTCGCACGGCCTCGTCCGGACGCTTGAGATCGATCGCCTGCTGGGCCATCCATTTGAGTGTCCAGGAAGCGGTCAGGCGATCGTCAGCGGCTTTGGCCAGGCGTAGGGACTGGCCGTAGTGCGCCTGGGCCAGGCCGTGCATGTTCATGTCGTAGGCTTCCCAGGCTGCTAGGTGGGTCAGGGTGGAGGCAGCCGTCATGAGCTGGCTGCCCACCTCGTCGGTGTAGGTGCCGTTGAGCAGTGGCTTAACCTGATCATTCAGGAAGCCGACGACCGCGGGGCGCACCAGACCACCGCCATAGCGGTGATCCATTTCGCTGAATGCCTCGTAGGCGTCGCGAAGGCGTTGGACGTCCGAGAGGCCGACGGCCCGGCCAGAGGAACCGGCGTGAGCGCGACTCTCCGGGCCGGGATCGAAGGCGTAGGAGAGCAGCCATTCGGACAGCACGGTGGGCATGAAGGGCAGGGCACCGAGGAGGCCACGGCGGATCGGGTCCACGTCCCACTCCCACAACTCGCTGGCGTCCTCCACGGTAGCCGCCAGCGAGATGCTTGTGAGCCCCTCGCACAGCCATGGGAATGGCTGATATTCGGCACGCTCATCTAGCTGTACTGACCATGGACGTTGGTGACGGCGACACGGCTGGATGATCTTGAA
>NZ_BAABDO010000193.1:0-6942 GCF_039539665.1 Actinomadura keratinilytica | reverse complement strand
ACAGAACGACATGGCTACGATCCGACTTGCACGGCGGTGTCGCCCCGCCGGGCCACGTCGTGGGCGACGTGCGGCGGCAGCCAGTGCGTGCCCTGCGGGGCGGGCGCCGGCTCGGCCGACAGCCGCGCCAGCAGCCAGTCGGGGCCGGGACGGCGCGCCGGGTCCTTCTCCAGGCACGCCGCGATCAGCGCGCGCAGGCCGGGATCGGCGACGCCGTCGAGGTAGGGCGGCAGGTGCAGCACGCGGTACAGCAGCTCGTGCACGGCGCCCTGGCCGAACGGGCCCATGCCCGTCGCCGCGTAGGTCAGCACGCCGCCGAGCGAGAACACGTCCGACGCCGGCCCGGCCTCCTCCCCGGCCGCCTGCTCGGGGGACATGTAGGCGGGCGTGCCGAGGGCCGCGCCGGTGCGGGTGAGCGTCGCGGCCTCGCTGGGGCGGGCGATGCCGAAGTCGATGACCCGGGGCCCCTCGGGCGTGAGCATCACGTTGGACGGCTTGAGGTCGCGGTGCACGATCCCGGCGCGGTGGATCGACAGCAGCGCCTCGGCCAGCCCGGCGCCGAGCGCGCGGACGGCGGGGGCGGGCAGCGGCCCGTGCGTCGCGACGGCGTCCTGCAGGGACATCCCGCGCAGGAACGCCGTGGCCAGCCACGGCGGGTCGGCGTCGGGATCGGCGTCCACCACCGGCGCGGTGTAGGCGCCGCTGACCGCCCGGGCCGCGGTGATCTCCCGCTGGAACCGGGCCCGGTACGCGGGCTCCTCCGCCATCCCCGGATGGATGATCTTGATGGCGACGGCGCGGCCGGACGGCGAGCGGCCGAGGAAGACCTGGCCCATGCCGCCCGCGCCGAGCCTGGCCACCACCCGGTACGGCCCCACCCGGCGCGGGTCGCCGGGACGTGTCGCGGACATCGGTTCTCCGTTTCTCAGCCGGTCGCGGTGCCGGACCCGCCGCGGGCGTCGAGAGCGTACAGGTAGCCGTCCTTGCAGCCGATGTAGACGGCTCCGTCCGCGATGGCCGGGCTGGACTCGATGCCCTCCTCGGCCTGGAACCGCCAGATCTTGCGTCCGGTGGCGGCGTCCAGCGCGTACACGCTGCCGTCGGAGTACACGCCGCTCGCGACGTACAGGACGCCGTCGGCCAGGACGGGATCGTCGTGGATGGAGCCCTCGGTCTGGGCCTGCCACTTCATCGTTCCGGTGGCGGCGTCGAGGGCGTAGAGCTTCTCGCCGTAGTCGCCCACGTAGATGACGCCGTCCGCCACCACGGGACGGGCGGTGATGCTGTTGCCCGCGTCGTACGTCCAGCGCCGTTCGCCGGTACGGGCGTCCACCGCGTGGACCGTCTCGCCCTGGAAGTCGCCGAAGCACACCAGTCCGTCCGCGGCCGCGGTGCTCCACACCCCCTTGGACGACCTGTACGTCCAGCGTGTGCGGCCGGTGGCGGCGTCGTAGGCGGTCAGCCTCTTGCCGCCCGGCACGTAGATGACGCCGTCGGCGATCGCGGGGGATCGGCCGCCCCCGCGTCCCTGCCATCGCACCGATCCGGTCTGGGCGTCCAGCGCGTAGAAGTCGCCGGCGTACACGAGTCCGTCGGCCACGATGACGTCCCCGTAGCTCTTGCCGACCGTCCGCCGCCATTTGAGCCGTCCGGTCTTGGTGTCGACGGCATGGAGGACGCCGTCCTGGGCCAGGGCGTAGACGACGCCCGAGGCGACGGCGGGGGTGTTGATGCGCCGTCCGGTCCGGTAGGTCCACAGGTGCTTGCCGGTCCGGGTGTCGAAGGCGCGCAGGTCTTCCTTCTCGCTGCCGATGAAGACGCGACCGCCTGCCACCACGGGGCTGATGCTCAGGTATTCGGAGCCGGTGAAGCGTCTCCACAGGACCTTGCCGTCGCGCATCGGCGCGGGTGACGCGGCAGTGGCGGGCGCGGCCGATGCCGTCACCGGCCGGGCGCCGGGTTCCGCGCGCGACGAGCGCACCACCGCCGTGGCGACACCCCCGGCGCCGAGCGCCGCAACCGCGGCGACCCCGCCGAGCAGCAGGACCCGCCGCCGGGCCGGTCTGGCCTGCTCTTCTGTGGGCGGGAGGTTGGGGATGCTCGAGCCGGCCTGGGCGATGCGTTCCGCCACCGGGCCGGGAAGCCAGCCGACGCCGTGCAGGTCGGTGCTCTGCGGCACGTGCGGGGCGAGCATGTCCAGCAGCCGCGCCGGTGTGGGGCGTCGGGCCGGATCCTGCTCCAGGCAGGCTTCGACGACGGCCCGCAGCGCCGGGTCGGGGAGGCCGTCCAGCCGCGGCCGTTCGTGGACCGCCCGGTAGATCAGCACGTGGGGCGGCCCCTGCCCGTAGGGGCCGACGCCCGTCGCGGCGAAGACCAGGACCGCGCCCAGCGAGAACACGTCGGCGGCGGGGCCCGTCACCCCGCCCCGGGCCTGCTCCGGGGCGATGAAGCCGGGCGACCCCGCGGCGAAACCCGTCTGGGTGACGACGGAGGCGTCCGCCGCGTGGGCGATGCCGAAGTCGATGACCCGCGGGCCGTCCAGCCCCAGGATGACGTTGGACGGCTTGAGGTCGCGGTGCACGACCCCGGCGCGGTGGATCGACGCCAGCGCCTCGGCGAGCCCCGCACCCAGCGCGAACACGGCGGGCACCGGCAGCGGCACCGCCCGGTCCAGCGGGACGCCCGGCAGGTACGCGGTGGCCAGCCACGGCGGGTCGGCCTCGGGATCGGCGTCGACGACGGGCGCGGTGAAGGCGCCGCTGACGGCCCGCGCGGCGCCGACCTCGCGCCGGAACCGCGCGCGGAAGCCGGGGTCCTCGGCCAGGTGCGCGTGCACGAGCTTGACCGCCACCGGCGTCCCGCCGGGCGACCGTCCGAGGAACACCTGCCCCATCCCGCCGGCGCCGAGCCGGCCCAGCAGCCGGTGGCCGCCGACGCGCCTGGGGTCACCGGACCGCAGAGCCTCCATACGCCGCCTCTCTCCCGCCACGGCCGTGAACGGATTCCAATGATTGTCCGGGAAGAGAGACGCCGTTGCGCCCCCGTCTTGTTCGCGGAAGCACGGTGTACGGCGACGAATCAGCAGGTGGCCATACCGAGTACGTTATTGAACCGAGTATGGTTATCGCCGTGGCGGGGCTTCGCGAACGCAAGAAGGAACAGACCAGGCGACGGATCGCCGAGGTGGCGCTGCGGCTGTTCACCGAGCGCGGCTTCGACGCGGTGACCGTCAACGAGATCGCCGAGGCGGCCGAGGTGGCCAAGGCGACGCTCTTCGCGTACTTCCCGACCAAGGAGTCGCTCGCCCTCCACGGCGTGGGCGGCGACCCGCTGGCCGAGATCGTCGCCCGACGGCCGCCCGGCCAGACGTTCCTGGAGGCGCTGCGAGCGCACTTCCGCGCGTTCGCCGCCGCGCAACCACCGGAGGCGGACCTCGATGCGCTGCTCGCCCGGGTGCGCGTCATCCAGAGCAGTCCGGCGCTCCAGAACGCGGCGAACGCCCTGCTCTACCAGCAGCGGCAGGCGTTGGCGCAGGTCCTGGCGGACGAGTACGGGCCCACGGCGGCCGCGCTCATGGCGGCCCAGGTCGCCGCGTCCCTGCTCGCCCTCCAGGAGACGTACTTCCAACGCCTGCTGAGCGGGGCGTCCGCCGAGGACGTCGGCCGCGCCCTGCGCCAGGACGTCGAGCTGGCCTTCGACCTGCTGCAACACGGACTCGATCACATGAAGGGGCGCTGACATGCGTGCGCGGGGCATCAACTACGACACCGGGCTCTTCCCCGGACTCATCAGCCGCAGGACCTTCGACCCCGAGCAGGTCCGCCGCGACATGGCGGTGATCGCCGGAGACCTGCACTGCGACGCCGTGCGCATCTCCGGCGGCGACGCCGGGCGGCTGTACACCGCCGCCCGGCACGCGGCCGACGCCGGCCTGGAGGTGTGGTACGCCCCGTTCCCCGTTGACCTGCACCCGCAGCAGATCCTGCCGTTCTTCGCCGACTGCGCGCGGCGCGCCGAGGCCCTGCGGCAGGACGGCGCGGAGGTGGTGCTCGTCACCGGATGCGAACTCAGCGCCTTCGCCCATGGCTTCCTGCCCGGCGACACCTACCTCGACCGCCTTCGCGCCATGGCCACCGCCGACCTGCAGTGGTGGACCTCCCTCGGGCCGGTGGCAGAGCGCCTCAACGCCTTCCTCGCCCAGGCCGCGGCGACGGTGCGCGCCCACTTCGGCGGGAGGATCACCTATGCCTCCGGCCCTTGGGAACCCGCCGACTGGGGCCCGTTCGACCTGGTGGCCGTCGACGCTTACCGGACCGCGCATAACGCCGACACGTTCCGCACCCACCTGCGCGAGTTCTTCTCCCACGGCAAGCCCGTCGCCATCACCGAGTACGGCACGTGCGCCTACCGAGGCGCGGGCGACCTGGGAGGCATGGCCTGGCAGCCGCCCGCGGACGCGATCCCGGACGAGGAGGAGCAGGTGCGCTACTTCAGCGAACTGCTCGACATCTTCGAGGAGGAAGGCGTGGACACCGCGCTGTGGTTCTCCTTCGCCAACTTCGACAAGCCGGGCGACCGCGACATCGCGTCCTACGGCGTCGTCCGCATGCTCGACGAGACCCGCTGGGAACCGAAGAAGGTCTTCCACACCATGAGCGCCAGCTGGAACTCCTCGCGGCACATCTCCGACCTGCCAAGATCCCGTCACATCGCCTCTCACCTGCCAAGACACCGTTTGACAATGATGGGCGATGTGTGGCGATGGTGGAGGGCGATGTGCCCTCGATGTGCCCTGCCCCCGACCCGGCATGGGGCGACCAGCGCGAGCGCCTGGCGGCCGCGGCGCAGCGCGCTCGCGACCGCCACCTGACCCGCCGGGCCGTCTGGCGCGAGGCGGGCGGCGACCCCGCCCGTTACACCGAGCTCATGCGGCGGCGCCTCGCCGCACGCCCCGAGCGCACCGACGAGGCGATCTGGCGTGACTGCCTGCACCGCGCCGTCCGCCTCATCGTCGTCCACCTGGTCGTGGCCGCGGGCATCTGCCTGTGGGACGCCTGGCCGGCGCTCGCGACACTGCCATACGCCCTCGGCCTCGCCGACTGAGCCGTACCTCCGGCAAGTTGTTGACGGCGCCCGCCCAGAGACCGCAGCCTTCCTACAGAGCAAGTATTAGCAACTCACTGGGCGGAGGTAGAACATGCGGCTACGGTTCCTCGGGACGGACTCCAACCAGGGCACATGCCCCGCAATGTACGCCACCGACCGCGGCACCTACGTGGTCCAGGGGGCGAAGGTCACTGACCGTGCAGCGCTCGGCGACGTGCGGAACCTCGCCGCCGACGAGACGCTCGTCGAGATCGACCCTGGCCTGGTCCGTCACCTGATCAAGCACTACCAGGAGAACCACCAGGAGAACCACGGAGGTTGACCGGTGGCCGAACTGCTGACCGGCGACCAGCTCGGCGAGCTGTTCCGGAACGTCCGGCGCTACGCCTTCAGAATCGAAGCACGCGACCGGTACAACGTCCCGGACGAGAAGCCATCGTTCGACGCGTTCATGGCTGGCCGTCGGGACCTCGACGACTCCGTCCGCTCCGGGCCCTGGTACGACATGACACGGCGGGCAGCAGCCGGGGGCCGCCCCTTCACCCGCGTGCGAATCGTCTCGATACCACTCGGGGACTACTCGCGTTACGCCCTGTGGGCCGCGCAAGGCAACCTGCAAGCCGATGAGGAAATCCGCTACCTCGATCGTGACCGTGCCGCCGCACTCGGCCTGCCGGTCCGCCCTCCGCATGACGCCTGGCTCTTCGATGACGAGCGCGTCGCCGTCCTGCACTTCGACGACGATGATCGGTTCATCGGCGCCGAGCTCGTCGACGATGCGGCATTGGTCGAGCAGCACCAACGGTGGCGGGACGTCGCTTGGAAGGCGTCCGTCAGCAGAGACGAGTTCCTGCGGAGCCTGTGACCACCGCTCATGTCCACGTCCCACCAGCAAGCACGCGAGGCGCTCGGGGTGCGGCTGCGTGAGCTGCGGCAGGATGCGCGGCTCACGCAGCGTCGCCTCGCCGAGCTGGCCGGCTGGCATGAGAGCAAGGTCTCCAAGATCGAGCACGGCAAGCAGACGCCCAGCGAAGACGACATCCGCACCTGGTGCCGACTTGTCGGCGCCGACGACCACGTCCTGGACCTGATCGCGACCGTTCGGAACGTTGCAACCGCGTACAGGGAGTGGCGGCGCGAGTGGCGCGCCGGCGCGCACCGGCGTCAGCAGACCATCGCCGCGCAGGAGGCCGAGACCACGCTGTTTCGGATCTTCGAGCCGACCGTTCTCCCCGGGCTACTTCAGACCCGCGAGTACGCTGCGCAGCGCTTCCGCGACAACATCGCCTTCCACGGCACCGGCGGCGACGTCGACACCGCCGTCCAAGCCCGCATGGCTCGGCAGGAGGTGCTGCGCCGTGGTGATCGCGACAGGCGCTTCCACATGGTGATATGCGAGGTCGCGCTCACGATCGGCCTTGCCGACGACGACGTCATGATCGCCCAGTTGGAGCGTCTGCTGACGCTGTCGACCCTGCCCCGGCTCAGCCTTGGAATAATTCCGACGCGAGCCCGGCACCGTCGCGCACCGCATCACGGGTTCTGGGTGTTCGACGAGCGGATGGTCCTTGTCGAAACGGCCACAGCAGAGTTGACGATCACGCAACCGCGCGAGATCGCTGTGTACATCCAAGAGTTCGCCTGGCTCGCTTCCTCCGCCGTCTACGGGGCGGCCGCGCGCGAGTTGATTCACACCGCAATTCAGACGCTTCGAGCAAGCTAAAGCAAGTTCCTGGCCTCACGCGTGACGACGGGTGGATCGTCTGTGACGGACGGCACAGAAGCCGTCGGCCCCGGGCCGCTGGTGGGCAGCGGACCTCCCGGGGCCTCGCCGGA
>NZ_BAABDO010000192.1:0-7115 GCF_039539665.1 Actinomadura keratinilytica | reverse complement strand
GCGGGCATGGCCGCGGCGCTGCGCCGCACCGCGGCCGGGCCCGCCGCCTGACACGGCCCGCCCGACCGCCGCCCCCGGGCGCCGCCGGAAGCACCGTCCGAGCCGCCGCTGAGAACCCGCCGCCGAGAACATCGTCCGGACCGCTCCGGAAGCACCGTCCGAGCCGCCGCGCGGGCCGCCGTGCGGAGGGGCGCCCGGCGGGACGAGGGACCCCGCGGCGCCCCGGCCGGTCACCTCTATTAACTTGTCATGCGGGAAGTTTTTGGACATTCCGGACAGGTGATCGACGTCACTTCCGCGGGTCCGTTTTTCCGGAAAACGCGACCCGGCCGGAAAATGTGATGCGTATCACCGGAGAAGGGGTCCCTGGCCTGCCGGAATCGCGGCGGCGGGGGTGCGGCTCGCGCGAAAGCCCCGGAGAAAAGGGTGACAAGTGACGCATATGGGGCGTTGCCTGGGGATTTTTCACGATCTTGCGAAAGTCCCAGATGGGGCGGGGGTGCCGCCGGAGCGGCCCGCGAGTGTGTACACTCCGTATTCAGGACACCCCAGGGAGTGATTTTCGTGATTTTGTGGCGGGCCAAACGGCACTTCACGTTGCTTTATAGGGCGTGAACTCGCTAGTTTCCCAACCCGTCCGACTCCGTCGAGTGGAAACCTGAGGTGACCCGGCGTGGCTCTTCCGCCCCTAACCCCCGAACAGCGCGCCGCAGCCCTGGAGAAGGCTGCCAAGGCCCGCAAGGAGCGGGCCGAGGTCAAGAACCGGCTCAAGCACGGGGGAACCTCGCTTGCCGAGGTCCTCAAGGAGGGGCAGACCGACGACGTCATCGGGAAGATGAAGGTGTCGGCCCTCCTGGAATCGCTGCCCGGTGTGGGCAAGGTCCGTGCGAAGCAGATCATGGAGCGCCTGGGCATCGCCGAGTCCCGCCGCGTGCGGGGTCTCGGCGCCAACCAGCGCGCCTCCCTGGAGCGTGAGTTCGGCGGCGGTGGAAACCGCTGACGTGCGACTCACGGGCGGGCGCGGCGGTGTGACCGTCGCGGCCGGCTCCGGCGCGCCCGGCGGCGGGCCCCCCGGCACGTCCGGCGGCGCGCCCTCGTCCGGCTCCATCCCGTCCAGCCCCGGCGCGCCTGACCCCGCGCCGGGCGGCTCCCCCTCGTCGCAGGACTCCTCGGTCCGGCGGCTGACGGTCCTGTCCGGGCCGTCGGGCGTCGGCAAGAGCACGGTCGTCGCCGAGATCCGACGGGCTCACCCCGAGGTGTGGCTGTCGGTCTCGGTGACCACCCGGGCCCCCCGGCCGGGGGAGACCCACGGGGTGCAGTACTACTTCGTCGACGACGCCGGTTTCGACCGGCTCGTCGCCGAGGGGGAACTGCTCGAATGGGCCGAGTTCGCGGGCAACCGCTACGGCACCCCGCGGCGGCCGGTCGTGGAACGGCTGGCCGCCGGGCGGCCCGTGCTGCTGGAGATCGACCTGCAGGGCGCGCGCCAGGTCCGGCGGGCGATGCCCGAGGCGATGCTGGTCTTCCTGGCGCCGCCCTCGTGGGAGGAGCTGGTCCGCCGCCTGGTCGGCCGCGGCACCGAGCCCGCGGACGTGATCGAGCGGCGGCTGGCGGCGGCGCGCGTGGAGCTGGCCGCCGAGAAGGAGTTCGACGTGACGCTGGTGAACACGTCCGTCCAGGACGTGTGCGACGAACTGCTAACCTTGATGGCTGTTCGTCAATAGCCGCGTCTAGGGGAAGGCCACATAGTGGCAGCCAGTTCCGAGGGCATCACCAACCCGTCGATCGACGAGCTCCTCGAGGTCGTCGACACCAAGTACGGCCTGGTCACCATCGCCGCCAAGCGCGCTCGGCAGATCAACGCCTACTACGCGCAGCTCGGCGAGGGCCTGCTGGAGTACGTCGGCCCGCTCGTGGAGACCCAGGTGCAGGAGAAGCCGCTGTCGATCGCGCTGCGCGAGACGCGGGAGGGCCTCCTGCACGCCGAGCCGATCGAGGGCTGAGCCGCCCCGACCGCATAACGGAACATGACCGATCCCAGGCCGCGCGTCGTCCTCGGCGTCGGCGCGGGCATCGCCGCCTACAAGGTGTGCGAGCTGCTGCGGCGGTTCACGGAGTCCGGACACGACGTGCGCGTGGTGCCGACCGCCGACGCGCTGCGGTTCGTCGGCGCCGCCACATGGGAGGCGCTGTCGGGCCATCCGGTGTCGACCCAGGTGTGGGACGACGTCGACCAGGTGGCGCACGTGCGCCTGGGCAAGGAGGCCGACCTGGTCTTCGTCGCGCCCGCCACCGCCGACCTGCTGGCGCGGGCCGCGCACGGCCGGGCCGACGACCTGCTCACCGGCACCCTGCTGACCGCCCGGTGCCCCGTGGTGTTCGCGCCCGCGATGCACACCGAGATGTGGGAGCATCCGGCGACCCAGGACAACGTGGCGCTGCTGCGCTCCCGCGGCGCGATCGTGGTCGATCCCGCCTCGGGGCGGCTGACCGGCGCCGACACCGGGCCGGGGCGGCTGCCCGAGCCCGCCGAGCTGTTCGAGGTGGGCCGGCGGGTGCTGGCGCGCGGCCGGGCCGCGCCCGACCTCGCGGGCCGGCACGTGGTGATCTCGGCGGGCGGCACCCGCGAGGCGATCGACCCGGTGCGCTTCATCGGCAACCGCTCCTCGGGCCTGCAGGGGTACGCGCTGGCCCGCACGGCGGTGGCGCGCGGCGCGCGGGTGACCGTGGTGGCCGCCAACGTCGCCCTGCCCGACCCGGCGGGCGCCCGCGTGGTCGCGGTGGAGTCGGCCGCCCAGATGCGCGCGGCCGTGCTGGAGGCCGCCGAGGACGCCGACGCGGTGGTGATGGCCGCCGCCGTCGCCGACTTCCGGCCCGCGGACTACCGCGACTCCAAGATCAAGAAGGTGCCGGGGGCGGAGCCGGAGCCGATCAGGCTGGTCAAGAACCCCGACATCCTCGCCGAGCTGAGCGCCCGCCCGCGCGGCGGCCAGGTGGTGGTGGGGTTCGCCGCCGAGACCGACGACGTGCTGAACGCGGGGCGCGAGAAGCTCGCCCGCAAGGGCTGCGACCTGCTGGTGGTCAACGAGGTCGGCGCCGACCTGGCGTTCGGGCGGCCGGACAACGCCGCCGTGGTGCTGGCCGCCGACGGCGCCGAGACGCCGGTGCCGCGCGGCCCCAAGGAGGACCTGGCCGACGTGGTGTGGGATCTGGTCGCCGAGCGTCTGAAACCGGGCGCCGGCGCGTCCTGAAGGCGTTAGGTGGCAATGAACCGCGACAACTGGTCAAATAGCACATTTGTCCGGTGGTGTCGTCGGAGCGTGCCGAGGAATCATTGTCGCTAGACTTCCTCGAACACCGTCGCCGCCACGGTGCGGGGAGCCACAGTCCCTGCCGAGTCCACAATCCGTCCTGCGACATCAGTCAGCAGCCGCTGCAAGGAGTTCACGTACGTGTCTCGCCGCCTGTTCACCTCCGAGTCCGTCACCGAGGGACACCCGGACAAGATCGCGGACCAGATCAGCGACGCGATTCTCGACGCCATGCTGAAAGACGACCCCAAGAGCCGGGTCGCCGTCGAGACCATGATCACCACTGGGCAGGTGCACGTCGCCGGTGAGGTGACCACCGAGACCTACGTGGACATCCCCGGGGTGATCCGGGAGAAGATCCTGGAGATCGGGTACGACTCGTCGAAGAAGGGCTTCGACGGGCACTCCTGCGGCGTGTCGGTGTCGATCGGGGCCCAGTCGCCCGACATCGCCCAGGGCGTGGACGACGCCTACGAGTCCCGCGAGGGCGAGGCCGGCGACGAGCTCGACCGGCAGGGCGCCGGCGACCAGGGCCTGATGTTCGGCTACGCCACCAACGAGACCCCCGAGCTGATGCCGCTGCCGATCACGCTGGCGCACCGGCTGGCGCAGCGGCTGGCGCACGTCCGCAAGCAGGGCGTGGTGCCCTACCTGCGCCCGGACGGCAAGACCCAGGTGACCATCGAGTACGACGGCGCCCGCGCGGTCCGCCTGGACACCGTGGTGGTCTCCAGCCAGCACGCCCCCGACATCAACCTCAAGGAGCTGCTCACCCCCGACATCAAGGAGAACGTGGTCGACCCGGTGCTGGCCGAGTTCGACCTGGACTCCGAGGGGTACCGGCTGCTGGTCAACCCCACCGGCCGGTTCGAGATCGGCGGCCCGATGGGCGACGCCGGGCTGACCGGCCGCAAGATCATCGTGGACACCTACGGCGGCATGGCGCGGCACGGCGGCGGCGCGTTCTCCGGCAAGGACCCCTCCAAGGTGGACCGCTCGGCCGCCTACGCCATGCGCTGGGTCGCCAAGAACATCGTGGCCGCCGGGCTGGCCGACCGCGCCGAGGTGCAGGTCGCCTACGCCATCGGCAAGGCCCACCCGGTCGGGGTGTTCGTGGAGACCTTCGGCACCGAGAAGCTGCCGGTCGAGAAGATCCAGGCCGCCGTCCTGGAGGTGTTCGACCTGCGCCCGGCCGCCATCGTCCGCGACCTGGACCTGCTGCGCCCGATCTACCAGCAGACCGCCGCCTACGGCCACTTCGGCCGCTCCGAGCCCGACTTCTCCTGGGAGCGCACCGACCGCGCCAAGGACCTCGCGAGCGCCGCGGGCCTGTGACGCCCCGCCCGCCCGCGGCCGGGGCGTCCGCGGTCGCCTGACGGACCGGGAAGGCCCCGTTGGAGCCGATGCTCCAACGGGGCCTTCGGCGTTGCGGCGCGTGAGGTTCGGGGGCGTCCGGCTAGCAGGCCGACCCGCGGGGGAGCTTGTAGACGGCTCTGAGCGTGTAACGGCCGGGGGCCGTGGTGCGGAGGCGGACGAACTCCCCCTCCTGCTTCAGGCACGCGCCTGCGGGCCCCTGGACGGCCAGCCACGGCGACCACGAGATCCGCACGAGCGGCGACGCCCCCGCCCGGGGGACGTCCAGGACGAGCCGGTCGGCGGTTATGCGCACGACCGCGGCGGGCGGGTCGGCCAGGGGCTGCGGGTCGGTGACGCCGAACAGCCGCCAGTGCTCGTCGCGCCACACCTCGCGCAGCCAGGGCTGGCCGCGGCGGATCAGCTCGGCCTCCTGCTCGGCCGACCAGTCGGTCTCCACCTCCGGCAGCACCACGTACCGCACGCCCCAGCGCAGCAGCCACTCGCGGTAGGCGGCGGGGGTGAGGGCGCCGTCGTAGAACAGCGCGTTGCGGTCGGCGTCGACCTGCCGGTTCCAGCCGCGGGCGAGCACGACGTGCCGGCTGAGCCCCGACGCCTCCCAGTGCGAGCGCAGCGGGACGACCTCCACCCGGCCCCGGTCGGCGCCGCGCCGCACCAGCTCGGCGACCAGCTCGTCGGAGTGCCGGGCGGCGGCCATGGCGGGCCGGGTGTGGATCAGGTCGTCGACCGGCTTGACCACCTGCCACACGGCGGTGGCGGCGAACGCGGCGCCGAGCACGGCCAGCCTGCGGCGGTCGCGGACGACGGCCATGGCGCACAGCAGCAGCACGCCGCCGAACATCAGCGCCAGCCGCTCCACGTTGCTGCCGACCGGGGAGGGGATCAGGTAGGTGAGCGTGATCCCGGCCAGGTACACGGCGGTGCCGACGCGGACCGTGCGCCACGCCGGGGGCGCGAACAGCACGAGCGCGACGACGCTGGCGAGGGTGGGCAGCACCACGGCGGTGAAGGAGATCGGCTGGACGCCCTTGAACGGGAACAGCAGCGTCGTGGCGGCCACCACCGCCGGCGGGCCCGCGGCCAGGGCGCAGCCGGTGCCGCGCCGCCCGGTCAGGAACAGCGCCGCCGCCGGCACCATGACGAACAGGCCCGCCACCGGGCTGGCCAGCGTGGTGACCGCGGTCAGCGACGTCAGCGCGACGCCGCGCGGCAGGGGGGCGCCGCGCCGCGAGAGCGCCACGACGGTGGCGATCAGCGCGAAGAACAGGCCGAGCCCGAACGTCACCCGCCCGGCGGCGGCGTTGCACGACAGCGAGAACGCCGCCCACAGCGCGGCGGGCAGCGTCAGCGGCGCCCGGTAGCGCACGAGCAGGTAGGCGGTGAGCGTGGCCGACAGCGTGCCGGTCACGCAGGCGACCGTGCGGATGCCCGCCCAGGCCATCAGGTGCGGCGACAGCACGCTGTAGGACGCGGGGTGCATGCCGCCGTACCAGAACAGGGCGTAGGGGGAGTCGGGGTGGCTGCGGGCGAAGTGCGTCCAGGCGTGCTGCGCCGCCAGGTCGCCGCCCTCGGCCGCCAGGAACAGCCCCCACACCAGGTGCAGCGCCGCCGCCAGGAGGGTGGCGGCGGTGACGGGGTGGCGCGGGTCCGTCCACCGGCGCCCCGGATGCCCGGACGCGCCGGGACGGCCGGTGCGCGACGGCCGTTCGCGCAGGTGGGACAGGCCGGGGACCGCGGTCACGGCGACTCGGGGGAAATCGGTGACGCTCGGAGCATCGGGCAATGATCCAATGAATCCGGCACGCCTTACAAACCGTGCCCGGCGGCCCGGGGCCGACGGCCGCCGCGGCGTCGGCCTGATCTGGTAGGACGGTTGGCGTGAGCAACGACGGCGGGGGAGCGGAGCTGATCCCGGGGCTGGACGACGTCCCGCGGGTGGTCCCCGAGCGCCCCGCCTCCGCGGCGGGGAAGGGCGGGAGCGGGCGCGCGGCGGCCAAGGGCGCCCGGACGCCCGCCGCGACGCTGCCGGTCGCGCGGGTCGCGGTGGAGGTGCCGCTGGCCCATCTGGACCGCCCGTTCGACTACCTGGTGCCCGACCGGCTCGACGCGCAGGCCGTGCCCGGGTGCCGGGTGCGGGTGCGGTTCGCCGGGCAGCTGGTGGACGGGCTGCTGCTCGACCGCGTCGCCGACAGCGCCCACGAGGGCCGGCTGGCCTACCTGGAGCGGGTCGTCTCGCCCGAGCCGGTGCTGACCCCGCAGGTGGCGGCGCTGGCCCGCGAGGTCGCCGACCGGTACGCCGGCACCCTCGCCGACGTGCTGCGCCTGGCGATCCCGCCGCGGCACGCCCGGGTGGAGGCCGAGCCGCCCCCGGCCTCCGCCGCCGCGCCGGACGCACCGGCGCCGGCCGCCGACCCCGGGCCGTGGCGCGAG
>NZ_BAABDO010000191.1:0-7438 GCF_039539665.1 Actinomadura keratinilytica | reverse complement strand
GAGGGGGTGAGGCCTGCTGCGGGGTGGTTGCCTGGGGGAGTGCCGCTCGTGGCCTAGGCCCTGTCCGGCCGATCTTGGCAGCCGGGTCGCCCCGCCGCTTGCGTGGCTCTGTGGCACCGCCGCCATGCGCGAGCAGACAGGGGGACCGGCCGTCGTGGACGCCCGCCCCGCCGACAGTGCAGCGTCACCAACCGGTTCAGCAGGAGACGGATGTGGCAGCGCCCCCGCCGAGCCGAGCGCGCACCACCGGACCGGGGCCACCGCAGTGCTGCGGATCCACCATGATCCACAGGAGACGGCCTAGGTGTGCTGTTCGGGGACGTTGGTGACAGGCGACACGCCTTGGACGGTTGTTGAACGACGAGAGGGCCTTCTGGTTCCGGTATGGATTTGCGACATCTACCACCGACGTCCAGAAGGCCCTCGTGCCCCACCGCAACGGCCCTCCGTTGACACCGGGCCGGATGCCTGCGCCCGGCCCGGTGCGTGTCGAGGACGGCCGGCCGCTGCGGCGGGCCGCCGAACGCACCGGTGTCAGTCACACGACTACCGCACGGTGGGCCGCCCGCTACCGGCAGCCGGGCGCCGCCGGCATGCACGACCGCACCCGGCCGCCCGCATCGCAGCCCCAACCGGACACCGCCGCGCGTCGAGGCGCAGGTGCTCGCCCTGCGCCGGGCGCACCGCATCGGCCCACTCCGCCTGGCCGCCCGCACCGGCCTCGCACCGTCCACCGCACACCGCATCCTGGTCCGCCACCGACTGCCGCCCCTGGCGGCATGCGACCGGGGCCACCGGCGAACCCATCCGCCGCTTGCGAGCACCAACGCCCCAGCGACCTGGTCAACATCGACGTCAAGAAACCCGGCCGCACCCCCCGGACGGCGGCCGGGCACAGATGCCTCGGGGCATGCCGCGGGCCGTGTTGACCGGCACCGCGACGGCGGCGGCCACCTCTATCCGCACACCGCGCTGGACGACCACTCCCGCCCGGCCGCCTGCACCGAGAGCATGGCCGATGAGAGTGCGGCCACCTGCGCCGGGTTCCCGGTCCGCGCCACGCAACAGCAAGACCACTGGTGCGCCACCTGCGCCAGATGAGCATCTCCGTTTGGACTCGGCCCTGGCGTCCCCAGACCAACGGCAAGGCCGAACGCTTCCACCGCACCCTGCTCAAAAAGTGGGCCTACCACCGGCCCTACGCCTCAAAAAGAACGGCAGGCCGCCTTCGGCGACCGGCTCGATTGGTACGACCGCCACCGACCCCACACCGGCATCGCGGCCCGGACCCCAGCCGACCGCGTCACCAACCTGTCCGAACAGCCGGGGCGCCCGTCGCTTGTGCGGCTCTGTGGCACCACTGCCGCCATCTGCGAGCGGGCAGGGACGGCGGCCACCCGCTCCTGACGTGACCGCTCCGCCGACGCCGCAACGTCATCGACCGGCTCGAGTGACGACGTGGCAGCGCCCCCCGCTGAGCCGAGCGCGCACCACTGGGCCGTGGGCGCCCGCTACGACGAGGAAGATCACCGCCGAAACGTATGGCTCCACCTGCCTCGAAACATGGCCCAAGGCTGTCCGGTGATCATGGTGGGGCCGCAGCAGCGCGCTGGCCGGGGGCTCCGGCACGGTGGTGACAGGCAAGCGCGCCATGCCTCTCGTGGGCGAGGTCGTCCTTTGGGTGTTTCCAAACCGGGGGCGTTCGGATGCTGGGTGTGCCGCATCGAAGTCAAGGGGGGCATGGGGGCACGGTATGGCCGATGCCCCAACCTCAGTGGCGGCGCTGTCCGGTCGGGGACGCGGGTCGGATGTTCCTCAGCTGGGCTTGCGCCAGACCAGGGCGGCGGAGACAGGGTGGTTGCGGAACCGTTCCCATTTGGGCTTCCGGGCGATCCAGCGGTCGTCGATGACGCCCTCGCGCATCTCCGTCAGTGTCCAGCCGGCCCGGACCGCCGCCGTGACGTGGTCGCTGAACAGGTGGACGTGGGTCGCGATGGCGATGGGCTCTCCCGAGGCGCTGGTGAAGTGTGTGGGCATCCCGCTCGTCATGATGAAGTGCGGGTGGAAGACCACGAGCACGAACAGCGCGCCCGGCTCGGCGATCCGCCGCGCCTCCGCGTACAGCGGACCCAGGTCGGGCAGGTGCTCGTCGATCAGTGACGCGATGACCAGGTCGTAGGCGGCGTCCTCGAGCCCCGTGTCGGTGACGTCGGCTTCGCGGAGGCGGTCGTGCACCTGCCGGGACCGCGCGACGGCCAGCATCTCGGGCGTCAGGTCGACGCCGTCGATCGCGGAGACGCCGTGGCGGCGCAGCCAAGCGGCGGTGCGGCCGGTGCCGCAGCCCAGGTCGGCGGCGCGGCGCACCGTGTGCCAGGACGGCTCGGTCAGGTCTTCCAGGAGCGCGATGTCCATCACGTCCTCGACCGTGTCGTCGTACGTCGTCACCCACTGCCCGTAGCCGGTCCGGACGTCCACCGTCCGGTAACCGCGTGTGTCGAAGTCCGCGAAACTCAGCACCCGAGCATTCTGGCGGTCCGCCCGTATCGGACGCGAACGAGTTTTTCGGTGGTCTGGGTGGTGGGTTTGCTCGGCCGGGCAGGCCGAGTGCGTGGCGACGCGCTCGGTGTGGTTGGTGGGCGCGGGGGCGGGTCATAGTCTGCTCAGGTGACTGAAAAGGTGTGGGAGATCGAGCCTTCCGGGCCGTTGCGTGGGGACGTGACGGTGCGCGGGGCGAAGAACGCGGTCAGCAAGCACATGGTGGCGGCGATGCTGGGGGACGGGCCCAGCACCATCGGCAACGCCCCCGAGGTCGGCGAGGTGGAGATCACCGCGGCGATGCTGCAGCACCTCGGCATGGCGGTGGAGCGGTCCGGTGACGAGATCACCGTGGTGCCCGGGGCGGTGGCCGATCCCAAGGTGCCGAAGGCGTTCACCGGGTTGAACCGCATTCCGATCCTGCTGCTCGGCCCGCTGCTGCATCTGACGGGGGAGGCGTTCGTGCCGCTGGTGGGGGGCGACCCCATCGGACGCCGGCCCATCGACTTCCACGTGGAGGCGCTGCGGGCGTTCGGCGCCCAGGTGGAGGTGGCCGAGGACGGGATCCACGCCAACGCGACGCGGCTGGTGGGCACGCGGATCGACCTGCCCTATCCGAGCGTGGGCGCCACCGAGACGGTGCTGCTGGCCGCCGTGCGCGCCGAGGGCAAGACGGTGATCCGGGGCGCCGCCACCGAGCCGGAGATCGTCGAGCTGGCGCTGTTCCTGCAGCGGATGGGGGCGCGGATCGCGTTCGCCCCCGACCGGCGCATCGAGGTGGAGGGCGTGCCGCGGCTGGGCGGGGCGCGGACCCGGCTGGCGGGGGACCGGATCGAGGCGTTCTCCTACCTGGTCGCCGGGCTGGTCACGCGGGGCGAGGTGCGGGTGCACGGCTGCCCGCAGGACCGGCTGGTCACCGCGATCACCACGCTGGACCGGATGGGCGCCCGGTTCGAGATCACCGACGAGTGGATCATGGCGTCGGCGCCGGACGGGCTGCGGCCCGCGGCCGTGCAGACCGACACCCATCCCGGGTTCGCCACCGACTGGCAGACGCCGCTGATGGTGCTGTTCACCCAGGCCGACGGGATGTCGGTGCTGCACGAGACCGTGTACGAGAACCGCCTGGCGTACGTGCCGGCGCTGCAGAGCATGGGCGCGGAGATCGAGGTGTACGACACCTGCCTGGGCGGGCCCGCGTGCCGGTACCACGACACGGCCGCGGTGCACTCGGCGGTCGTGCGCGGGGTGTCCAAGCTGCGCGGCGGCGAGGTGACGATGCCGGACATCCGCGCGGGCTTCTCGGCCGTGCTCGCGGCGGCCGTCGCCGAGGGCCCCTCCAGGCTGCGCGGCGTCCACCACATCGAACGCGGCTACCACCGGCCGGTCGAGCAGTTCCGCGCCCTGGGCCTCAACTTGACTCCCCGCTGACCTCGAGCCCGTGCGCCCGGCGGGCGCACGGGCCGTGGGGCCGCCTCACACGGGGAGCGGGCCGGGGGCCTCGGTGTAGAGCCAGGCGGTGGCCCGCTCGTAGCCGTACCGGAACAGCAGCGGCAGCACGAGGCCGCGGATGCGGCGGCCGATCGGCCCGGCCGTCTTGGCCTCGCGGTTGAGGCCGGCGGCCTTGGCCATCCTGGCCATGCGCGCGCGCCGCCGCGCCTCGTAGTCGGCCAGGGCCTGCGGGACGGATCCGGCGGTGTGCAGCGCGGTCGCCAGCACCACGGCGTCCTCCAGCGCCATCGACGCGCCCTGGCCGGAGCCCACGGGGTGTTTGGCGTCGCCCACCAGCACCGTCCGGTCGTCGCGCCACACCGGGATGACCGGCATGGCGTGGTTGAGGGTCGGGCGGTGCCAGGCGGTCGTCGCCTGCAGGACGGCGGCGGGCATCTTCTCTTCCCGGTACAGCCGCGCGACCGTCTTCAGGTCGATCTCGTCCAGGGCCGGGGGTGTCGGGGTGCTGACCTGCGCCGTCCACCAGACGGTGCCGTCGGGCACCGCGATGTGGGCGAACACGCCGTTGCGCCCGAAGGTCATGTTGAACGATTGCGGGGCGATGCCGGGGACGCCCGCCGAGATCCCCGAGGCGCTGTAGAAGCCCGCGTAGGCCGGTTCGGGCGCGCCGGGGTCGAGGATGCGGCGGGTGGCCGACCAGATGCCGTCGGCGCCGACCAGCAGGTCCGCCTCGGCGGTGCGGCCGCCGGCGAACGTCGCCCGCACGCCGCCGGGCACGGCTTCGGCGCCGGTGAGCCGTGCGCCGGTGAGCCGTGCGCCGGTGACGATGCGGGCGCCGGCGCGCCGGGCCGCGGCGCGCAGCTCCTCCACCAGCCGGCCGCGCATCAGCGTGATGCTGCGGACCGGGTCGCCGGACGGGCGGCCGCGCGGCATGTCGCCGAGCAGCCGTCCCGACCCCGACCACATCAGCTGCCGGTCGACCTCGAAGCCCGCCCGCCGGACGGCGTCGACGCAGCCGAGCGTCTCCAGCGCCCCCAGCCCGTTGCGGGCCAGGCTGATGAACGAGCCGACCGATCCGGCCGGGTCGGCGTACGCCTCGTACACCGTCACCTCCGCGCCGATCCGGCGCAGCGCGACCGCGCACGCCGCCCCGGCCACACCGCCGCCCGCCACGATCACATGCATGGCTCCGCCTCCTCCGAATCGTGATTCGGTGAATTAATATTCAGTGAATGGTGATTCAGTATGTGGACGAGGGCGGTCCGGGGTCAAGGCGAGGGCTCGGCCGGATCGGGTGGACACGCGTTGCGGTGCGTCCGGAACCCCGGTCCGGGACGGCCGGTTCATCGAGCACGCGGCGCGCGTCGGACACGCGGACCTGGACGTCGGCCCCTTAGACCGCGGATGTGATGCTCGCCTCCCGGCGGTTCGCGCTTTTCGACTGCGCCGCGGCCCGACCGGCGCACCTGTCGGCGCGAGGTCCCGCGAGGCGGCCGGCCGGGGGCGGCGGATCGGATAAGAATGGGGTGTGATCGATCCGTCGGCGCCGTTGCCGAAGTACCTCCAGCTTCGGGCCATCCTGCTTGAGATGATCGAGGAGGAGCGGCTGCCGGTCGACGCGCCGGTGCCGTCCGAACGCGAGCTGTGCCGCCGCTTCGGGGTGTCGCGGATGACGGTGCGGCAGGCGGTCGACCAGCTGGTCGCCGAGGACCGGCTGCGCCGCATCCCCGGCAAGGGCACGTTCGTGGCCCGGCCGAAGGTGCAGATGCCCAAGGAGCTGGTGTCGTACACCGAGGACATGCGCGCCCGCGGCATGCGGCCCGGCTCGGTCGACCTGGCCGGGCGCACCGTCGAGGCCGACGCGCGGCTGGCCCGGCTGTTCGGCGCCGACCGCGGCGCCAAGGTGCACGTGCTGGAGCGGCTGCGGCTGGCCGACGGCGAGCCGATGGCGGTGGAGCGCTCGCACATCCTGGCCGCCCGCGCACCCGGCCTGCTGGAGCGCCGCCCGCCGGACGCCTCCCTCTACCGGGTGCTGGAGGAGGAGTACGGCATCGTGCTGGACGCCGGCGAGCAGACCATCGAGGCCGTTCCGGCGGGGGAGCGGGAGGCGGCGCTGCTGGAGATCGCGCCGGGCAGCCCGGTGTTCCTGGTGCAGCAGCGCACGTTCAGCCGGGGCGCGTGCGTCGAGGTCGCCCTCACCACCTACCGCGCCGACCGCTACCGCATCCACCTGGGCCTGGAGTCCCCGCACCGGGCCGAGCTCGGCTGACCCCGCGCGGCCGGGCGGACAAATGCGGCCGGGATGTGCGTAGCCCCCTGGGGCGCCGGGAATGGCCGCAGGCACAGTCGACGATCTGGACCGGAGGGCGCGATGCCTGCCAGCAGAGACGTGGTGATCGTTGGAGCGGGGCCGACCGGCCTGATGCTGGCCGGCGAGCTGGCCGCGGCCGGGATCGGCTGCACGGTGCTGGAACGCCGGGCCGGCGGGTCGTCGCTGACCCGGGCGTTCGCCGTGCACGCCCGCACGCTGGAACTGCTGGACGCGCGCGGCGTCGCCGACGAGCTGCTGGCCACCGGCACCCGGGTCGACCGCCTGGCGCTGTTCGCCGGGTCCGCCCGCCTGGACCTGTCCGGGCTGCCCGGACGGTTCCCGTTCGTGCTGGTCACCCCGCAGTACGAGACCGAGCGGGTGCTGGCCGGGCGGGCCCGCGCCGCCGGGGCCGAGATCGTCGAGGGCGCCGAGGTGGTGGACGTCCGGCAGGATGCGGACGGCGTCGACCTGGTCGTCAGCACCGCCGACGGCACCGACATCCGCCGCGCCGCCTACGTGGTCGGCTGCGACGGGGTGCGCAGCACGGTGCGCCGCGCCCTCGCCCTGCCGTTCCCCGGCCGCTCGGTCGTGCGGTCGGTGATGCTGGCCGACGTGCGCCTGGACGACCCGCCGGGGGAGGTGCTGTCGGTGGGCGCGACCGGCGACGCGTTCGCGTTCGTGGTGCCGTTCGGCGACGGCTGGTACCGGGCGATCGCCTGGGACCGGAACCGGCAGGCGCCCGACTCCGAACCGGTCGACTTCGACGAGCTGCGCGCGACGATGCGGCGGGCGCTCGGCACCGACCACGGCATGCGCGATCCGCGCTGGACGTCCCGCTTCCACAGCGACGAGCGGCAGGTGCCGTGCTACCGGGTGGGGCGGGTGTTCCTGGCCGGGGACGCCGCGCACGTCCACTCCCCGGCGGGCGGGCAGGGCATGAACACCGGCATCCAGGACGCCGCCAACCTCGGCTGGAAGCTGGCCGCCGAGCTGCACGGCTGGGCGCCGCCCGGGCTGCTGGACACCTACCACGAGGAACGGCACGCGGTCGGCCGCGCGGTGCTGCGCGGCAGCGGCGCGCTGGTGCGGCTGGCGCTCGCCGAGTCGCCCGCGCTGCGCGCCGCCCGCACCGTCGCCGCC
>NZ_BAABDO010000190.1:0-7505 GCF_039539665.1 Actinomadura keratinilytica | reverse complement strand
GCGCCGGAGCCGGCGCGGGCGCGGGCGCCTCCTGCGCGGCCGGCTGCTCGGGCGCCGGCGGAGCGGCGGCGGCCTCGGCCCGGTCGCCGATCACGGCGAGCTCGGCGCCGACCTCGACGGTCTCGTCCTCGGCAACGGTGATCTTGACCAGCACACCCGACGCGGGAGAAGGGATCTCGGTGTCGACCTTGTCGGTCGAAACTTCGAGAAGCGGCTCGTCCGTCTCGACGTGCTCACCCTCCTTCTTCAGCCAGCGGGTGACGGTGCCCTCGGTGACGCTCTCGCCGAGCTGGGGCATGGTGACGGAGACCGGCATGACTCTCAGCGACTCCTTCGGAATCTCTCGCGTGCGGGCGTTCAGCCGTGCACGTGCAATGGCTTGCCGGCGAGGGCGAGGTGTGCCTCGCCGACCGCTTCGGATTGGGTCGGGTGGGGGTGGATGAGCTGGGCGACCTCGCTCGGCAGGGCCTCCCAGTTGTAGATGAGCTGACCTTCGGTGATCAGTTCTCCGACGCGGGCGCCGACCATGTGGATCCCGAGCACGGGACCGTCCACGGCCGCGATCACCTTCACCTCCCCCTGGGTGCCCAGGATCTTGCTCCTGGGGTTGCCGGCCAGGTCGTAGGTGGACTCCCTGACCTCGTGCCCCCGTTCCCGCGCCGCCCGGGTGGTCAGCCCGACCGAGGCGACCTCGGGATCGGAGTAGGTGATGCGCGGCACCCCGTCGTAGTCGATCGGCTGCGGGTCGAGGCCGCCGAGCCGCTCGGCCACCAGGATGCCCTCGGCGAAGCCGACGTGGGCGAGCTGCGGGGTCGCCACCAGGTCGCCGACCGCCGAGATCGTGGGGACGCTGGTGCGGCAGTACTCGTCCACCTTGACGTATCCGCGCTCGGTGGCCACGCCGGCCTCCTCCAGCCCGATGCCGTCCGACACCGGGCCGCGGCCGACGGCGACGAGCAGCAGCTCGGCCTCCAGGACCGTGCCGCCCTCCAGCGCGACGCGCACGCCCTGCGCGGTGGTCTCGGCCTTCTCGAAGCGGACGCCCAGCTCGAAGCCGATGCCGCGCTTGCGGAACGCCCGCTCCAGCCGCTTGGACGACGACTCCTCCTCCAGCGGCAGCAGGTGCGGCAGCGCCTCGACGATGGTGACCTCGGCGCCGAACGAGCGCCAGATGCTGGCGAACTCCACGCCGATCACGCCGCCGCCCAGGATGACCACCGAGGCGGGCACCCGGTCGAGGGTCAGCGCGTGGTCGCTGGTGATGATCCGCTCGCCGTCGATGTCCAGGCCGGGCAGGGACTTGGGGGCCGAGCCGGTGGCCAGCACGATGTGCCGCCCCTCCAGGACGGTGACGGCGCCGTCCGCGCCGGTGACCGCCACGGAGGTCGGGCCGGTCAGCCTGCCCTCGCCCTCGACCACGGTGATGCCCTTGGACCTGATGAGCCCGGTGAGCCCCTTGACGGTGCCGGACACGATCTTGTCCTTGTAGGCGTGCACGCCCGCGATGTCGATGCCCTCGTAGGACGCCTTGACACCGAACGCGGCCGCCTCGCGGGTCTGGTCGGCGACCTCGGCGGCGTGCAGCAGCGCCTTGGTGGGGATGCAGCCCCGGTTCAGGCACGTGCCGCCCAGCCGGTCGCGTTCGATCAGTGCCGCGCTCATGCCGAGTTCGGCGGCGCGCAGGGCGCACGCGTATCCACCGCTGCCGCCGCCGAGGACCACGATGTCGAAGGGGCCGTTGTCGGCCACTGGACGCTCCCTTTCCGGTCTGCGCGCTGTTGCTGTGCGGCGGCCGGGCTCAGCGCACGCGGCCCCGTCGCCATGAGGAAATCTATTCGGTTCTCGGACCGCCCGTACGGGCGGGCGCGGGGCGTCCCGGGGCGGGGTCCCTCGGCGGCGCCGCCGGCCGCGTCGCCGCGGCCGGACGTGGCGCCGCCGCGGCGGCTACAGGTTCCCTGCGGCCAGGTCCTCGGCGATGCGGACCAGCGCGCGGGTCGCCGCTCCGGTGCCGCCCTTGGGGGTGTAGCCGTACGGCTCGCCCTTGTTGAAGGCGGGGCCGGCGATGTCCAGGTGCGCCCAGCGCAGCCCGTCGCGGACGAACTCCTTGAGGAACACGCCCGCCACGAGCATGCCGCCCCACCGCTCGCCGCTGATGTTGGCGATGTCGGCCACCGCCGAGTCGAGGCCCTTGCGCAGCTCCGCCGGGAGCGGCATGCCCCAGAACGCCTCGCCGGCGTCCCGGGCCGCCGCGACCACCTTCTCACGCAGGTCGTCGTCGTTGGCCATCACCCCCGCGGTGCGGGTGCCCAGCGCGACGAGCTGCGCGCCGGTGAGGGTGGCGACGTCGACCAGCAGGTCGGGCTCGTCCTCGCCGGCGCGCACCAGCGCGTCGGCCAGGACCAGGCGGCCCTCGGCGTCGGTGTTGAGCACCTCGACGGTCTTGCCGCCGTACACCCGCAGCACGTCGGACGGGCGCTGGGCGGTGCCGCTCGGCATGTTCTCGGCCAGCGCCAGGTAGCCGACGGCGTTGACCTTCACGCCGAGCCGGGCGATCGCCGACAGCGCGCCCAGCACGGCGCCCGCGCCGCCCATGTCGGACTTCATCCAGTCCATGGACTCCGACGGCTTGAGCGACAGCCCGCCGGAGTCGAAGGTGATGCCCTTGCCGACGAGCGCGAGGGTCCGCCGGGCGTCGGGGTGGCGGTAGGTGAGGCGCACCAGGCGCGGCGGGTTGACCGAGCCCTGCCCGACGCCGACCAGGCCGCCGTAGCCGCCCTCGGCCAGCGCCTTCTCGTCCAGGATCTCGATGCCCAGGCCGGCCTCGCCCGCCACCCGCTCGGCGGTGCGGGCCAGGTCGTCGGGGTTCAGGTGGGACGGCGGCGTGTTGACCAGGTCGCGCACCAGGGAGACCGCCTCGGCCAGGGTGCGGGCGCGGTCGAGCGCCTGCTGCGCGCCGTCGGCGGAGGCGACCACGGTGAGCCGCTCGACCGGGTCCTTGCGGTCGCCGGTGCGGAACTCGTGGAAGGCGTAGTTGCCCAGCAGCGCGCCCAGCGCGACCGCCTCCACCTCGCCGCCGGTGGCGGCGGCCAGCGCGCCGGCGGCGCGCCGGTTGCCGGCCAGCGCGCGCACGGCCGCTCCGGCGGCGCGGCGCAGCGTCTCGGCGTCCGGCGACTCGCCCAGGCCGACCGCGACGATCAGCGGGGCGGGCAGCGCGCCCAGGGTGGGCACCCGGGTGACCTCCTCGGCCTTGCCGGTCGCGCCCACCGCGCGCAGCGCGTCGGTCAGCCGCCCGCCGAGGGCCTCGTCGACCCCCTCGGCTCCCGCCGCCGGTCGTACGCCGTCGCCGTCCTGCCCGGTCGGGACGACGCCGATCACGAGCGCGTCGACGTCGAGTCTGGCCGGGGCCGCACTGTCAAGGCTGATGGTGGTCGTCACGTCGTCCGATGGTAGTCCTCCCGGTGACCGGTTTCGCCCTTTTGGATCAAGCCTTACCTCCCGGGGCCTGCCCGCATCGCTCCGGTCCGGGCGCGGGGCGGGGGTGGCGGAAGTGCCGCGGGGCGGCGCGGCGCCGCAGGTGGGCGCGGTGGCGGCAGGTGGCGGGGTGGCGGGACGCCCGCGGTATTCCCTATTTCAGACCGGCTTTATATGGTATGCCCCGTGACCAGCGAGAACTCCTCTGCACCGGCCCTTCCCGCCGCCCTGTCGCTGGCCGACGCGCGGCGGCTGCGGGCCGACCGCGCCCGGCAGGTCGCCGACGTGCTGCGGCGGCAGGTGCGGCACGGCGCCTTCCCGTCCGGCGTGCTGCCCGCCGAGGCCGACCTGGTGCGCGAGTTCGGCGCCACCCGCAACGCCGTCCGCGACGCCCTGGACCTGCTGCGCGGCGAGGGCCTGGTCGAACGCTGCCCGGGCGTGGGCACGGTCGTGGTCGGCGCGAAGTACCCGCACCCGCTGGAGCGGCTGCTCGGCCTGGCCGAGACGCTGCGCGAGCACGGCGAGGTCGGCAACGAGGTCCGCACCACCGGGCTGATCACGCCGCCGCGCGAGATCGCCGCCCGGCTGGGCCTGGCGGAGGGCGAGCCGGTGGTCTACATCGAGCGGCTGCGCCGCCTCAACGGACTGCCGCTGTCGCTGGACCTCACCTACATCCCGCGCGACCTGGGCGAGCCGCTGCTGACCGAGGACCTGGCGCACAACGACGTGTTCGTCCTGCTGGAGCGCATCGCCGGGCAGCCGCTGGGGCGCGCCGAGCTGACGCTCGAGGCGGTCAACGCCGACCCGCACTCGGCCGCCACGTTGGACGCCCCGCGCGGGGCGGCGCTGATGATGGTCGAGCGGCTCACCCATCTGGCCGACGGCCGCCCCGTCGATCTCGAGTTCATCCGCTTCCGCGGGGACCGGATCACCATGCGCGGCACCCTGCGCCGCGGTCCCTGTCAGTAGCACCGCCGGCGACCCCCGCCGGTAACCCCTGCCAACAAGCCCCCCCGCCTGTAGTACCCCCACGAATCGATACCTGGAGCATCGCCATGGCCCTGGTCGAGTCCCGCGCCGACGTCCCCGTGACAGTGGACGAGGCGCTGTGCATCGACGGCTGCACCCTGTGCGTGGACGTGTGCCCGCTGGACGCGCTGGCCATCCACCCCGAGACCGGCAAGGCCTACATGCACGTCGACGAGTGCTGGTACTGCGGGCCGTGCGCCGACCGGTGCCCGACCGGCGCCGTCACCGTCAACATGCCGTACCTGCTGCGCTGAGGAACCACCATGCGGAAATCGATCACTGGCAAGACGGCGGCCCGCAGGGCCGCGGCGGCCGCGGCCGCCGGTTCGGTGGCCCTTTCGGCGGCGGCCGGGTGCACGGTGGCGGGCAACGCCGCGTCCGACGGCGACGGCGCCGTGCGGGTCGTCGTCGGCTACCAGTCCAAGACGATCAACACCGTCACGGCGGGCACCCTGCTGCGCTCGCTGGGCGCGTTCGAGCGGCGGCTGAACGAGCTGGGCAAGGCCGAGGGCCGCCGCTACACGGTCGTGTGGCAGGACTACGACACCGGCGCGCCGATCACCGCGCAGATGCTCGCCGGCAAGATCGACATCGGGTCGATGGGCGACTATCCGCTGCTCATCAACGGGTCGCGGGCGCAGGCCCAGGGGGACGACGCCCGCACCGAGATGGTGTCGGTCACCGGCTACAACATGCGCGGCTCGCTGAACGGGGTGGTGGTCGCCGCGAACTCGTCCGCCCGCACCCTGGCCGACCTGCGCGGCGGCAAGGTGTCGGCGAGCGTGGGGTCGGCGGGGCACGGCACGTTCGTCCAGGCGGCCGAGAAGTACGGCCTGGACCCGGACAAGGACGTCACCGTCGAGAACCAGCAGCCCTCCGTAGGGGCGTCGGCGCTGCAGGCGGGCAGCGTCGCGGGGCTGGCGCAGTTCGTGGCCTGGCCCGGCCTGCTGGTCAACCGGGGGCAGGCCCGGTTGCTGTACGACGGCGGCGACCTGGACGTCCCCACGTTCCACGGCGTCGTGGTGCGCAAGACGTTCGCCGGGGAGCGGCCCAAGGTGCTGCAGGCGTTCCTGCAGGCGCAGATCGACGCCACCCGGTACCTGCACGCCAACCCTGTCAAGGCGGCCGAGTCGGTCGCGTCCGCCACCGGGCTGCCCGTGGAGACCGTCTACCTCTACAACGGCGCCGGGGGCGTGGCCGTCTTCGACCCCACGATCAAACCGAAGCTGCGGGACGCGCTGGCGCACGACGTGCCGTTCCTGAAGTCGATCGGGGTGCTCCAGCAGCCCCTGGACCTCAAGCCGTTCATCAACGACAGCCACCTGCGGCAGGTGTACGGCGCCCGGTACGACCGCGACGTCGCCTCGACCGCCAACCCCGCCGCCATCAAGGGCACCGACCGCGTCTGCGACCGGCAGGTCGAGGACCCGGCCAAGGCGGGCGAGGTGTGGGTCGCCGGGGAGGCGGCGCCGCGCCCCGTCGCCGACCCCGTGTGCCTGCTGCGCAACGTGCGGGCCGTGCAGGACGAGGGCAAGCGCATCCGCGCCGTCTACATCCCCGACGCGGCCACCGCCACCCGCTGGTTCGCCGACAAGGACGTGTGGGTCGAAGACCCCTCCGCCGACAAGGGGGAGCGGTTCAAGCCCTTCGCCACCCAGGAGGGCGCGCAGAAGTACGTGTCCTCCCACAGCGGCGCCAAGGTCGTCTCCTACGACGAGGCGGTGAAACGGGCATGAACACCGCTCTGCGCTGGCCGGTGCGGGCCGCGTCCCTGGCCGCCGCCGTGGCCGCATGGCACCTGCTCACCGCGGCCGACGTGCGCCTGTGGGTGAGGTTCGACCGGCTGCCCGGCCCCGCCGAGGTGGTGCGCGAGTTCGCCCGGCAGGTCCAGCACGGCCAGTTCTACGCCGACCTCGCCCAGAGCCTGGTGCGCATCCTCACCGGGTTCGGCCTGGCCGCCGTGGCGGGCGTGGCGCTCGGCATGGCCGTGGCGCGGTCGCGGTGGGCGGGAGACCTGCTGCGGCCCCTGCTGGAGGTGGCCCGCCCCATACCGGCGATCGCGCTGGTGCCGGTGGCGATCCTGCTGTTCCCGGCCAACGAGCAGGGGATCGTGTTCATCACCTTCGCGGCGGCGTTCTTCCCCGTCCTGGTGAGCACCCGGCACGCCGTGCAGGCGCTGCCGACCGTGTGGGAGGACGCGGTGCGCACCCTGGGCGCCGGCCGGCTCCGGGTGCTGGCCCAGGTGGTGCTCCCCGGGGTGCTGCCGGGGGTGTTCGGCGGCCTGTCGGTCGGCATGGGCGTGGCGTGGATCTGCGTGATCTCCGCCGAGATGATCTCCGGTGACTTCGGCGTCGGCTACCGCACCTGGCAGGCGTACACGATCGTCGACTACCCCGGCGTGCTCGTCGGCATGGCCGCCATCGGCGTGCTCGGCTGGGGCACCTCCGCGGCGGTCGAGCTGGTCGGCCGCCGCGTCACCCGCTGGCTGCCGCGCGCCGAGGGAGGACCGCGATGACGCACTCGACACCGCCGACCACGTCGCCGCCGGACACCCCGCCGGACACCCCGCCGAACACCCGGTCGGACACCCCGCCGAACGCGCGGCCGGACGCGCCGCAGGGCAAGGGCCTGGCGCTGCGCGCCGAAGGTGTCGCCCTCGGCCACGGCCGCGGCGCCCCGATCGTCACCGGCCTGGACCTGGACATCCGCCCGGGCGAGGTCCTCGCGGTCGTCGGGCCGTCCGGCTGCGGCAAGTCCACCCTGCTGCGGGCGTTCGCCGGGCTGCTGGCGCCCGTGGCGGGACGCATCACCGCCGACGGCGTGCCCGTCACCGGTCCGTCCCCCGACCGCGCGCTGATGTTCCAGGACGACGCGCTGCTGCCGTGGCGGTCCGCGCGCCGCAACGTGGAGCTGCCGCTGGCCATGCGGGGCGTGCCGCGCCGCGAGCGCCGCGCGCGGGCGCTGGACTGGCTGGCGCGCGTGGGCCGGGCCGGCGCGGGCGACCG
>NZ_BAABDO010000189.1:0-7701 GCF_039539665.1 Actinomadura keratinilytica | reverse complement strand
GCCGCCGCACCGTCAGCAGCGCCTCCTGGTCGAGCAGCCGCTCCGCCGCGTCGCCGGCCTCGGCGGGCGCCTGCGGCAGGGCCGGGGCGGGCCTGCGCCGCGTCCCCAGCAGGGCGGCGGTGACGTGCTCGTTCCACACCCCGCCCGGCGCCGTGCTCACAGCACCACCATCCCCTCGTCCTCGTGCCAGGCCGCCAGGGGGCGCAGCCCGCGCGGCGTCCACTCGCCGGAGAAGACGACCGGGCGCCCGCCCGACACCGCCAGCAGCCGCCACGGGTCGGTCGGCCGCAGCGCCAGCGCGTCCCCGGCCTCGTCGATGACGTGCAGGGCGCCGTCGGCGGACCGGGCCGGCCGCACCGCCGCCAGCGTCACCGGCCAGCGGTCCAGCCACGGGTCGCGCGCCAGGGCGGCGGCGTGCTCGTCCAGGAACCCCTGCACCGTGGTGCCGCCCGGCACCGCGGGCTCGGCCGGGCCGTGCCGCTCGCCGACCAGCGCCCGCAGCGGCTGCGCCCCCGGGTAGAACACCAGCTCCCCGTCGAACTCCGTGCCCACCGCCAGGGACGTGTCCAGGGGGCGCCCGGGCGCGGCGAACGACAGCACCAACGCGGGACGGCCCGTGCGGCGGCCCCGCAGCCACACCCGCCGCGTGGTGAGCCGGTCCTGCTCGGAGTCGTGGGCGCCGGTGACGCACCACCGGTCGCGGACCCGCTCGCCGCGTTCGGCCACCTCGTCCTGCGACAGGGTGAAGCCGACGCGGGCGCGGACCGTCTCACGCAGCCCCTCGGGGAGCTCCTCGCCGCGCCGGTAGGCCCGCACCAGCAGCCGCAGCAGCGCGTACTCCTCCAGCAGCCGGTCGGGCCACTCCGGCCGCCGCGGGAGCCCCGCCAGGGCCTTGACCTGCCCGGCCAGCGCGCCGGCCTGGGCGTCGACGAGGCGGCGGGCGACGTCGTCCCACACCCGGTAGGGGGCGTGCTCGGCCTGCGCGAGCCCCTGGGCGACCTGGTCGCACAGCCACCGGTCGAGCTCGGCGAGCCCCTCCTCGACCCGGCGGCGGCGCCGCTCGGCGGTCTTGGGGTCCCTGGTTCTGGACGCTGCCTTGGGCGCCGCGGCGGCCCTGCGCTCGCGCGCCTTCTCGGCCCGGGCGCGGCGCCCCTCGATCCACTCGGCGGCCCACTGCGGGCGCTCCCCGCCGCCGACCGTCCCGTCGCTCCACAGCAGCAGCAGCGCGAGCCCGTGCTTGCAGGGGAACTTGCGGCTCGGGCAGGTGCACCGGAACGCCGGCTCGGTCACATCGACGCACGCCCGGTAGGTGCTCCTGCCGCTGCCCTGGCACTCGCCCCAGACCGCCTCGCCGTCGGCGCCCGTCCCGCTCCACTTGGCGGGCCTGGCGACACCGGCGGCGGCCTTGGCCGACGCCGCGTCGGGCGCGAGCGCGAGCACCTGCTCACGGCCCCATCGATCGCTCACGACGCCGAAAATATCCACCGGGTCTGACATTCCCCTGAAGAGGGAGCATCCGCCTCCGGCGGAATGGTCACGGCCTCCGGCGGAATGTCAGACGCCGGGCAGCAGGGGAAGATCGGGCAGGGACGACGCGTCGGGCGCCATGAGCGCCGCGCCCGCCAGCAGCGACACCAGCGACACCGCCGCGAACAGGCCCACCCAGGCCAGCCCCGGGACGCCCGTCAGGTGCGCCAGCTGGTCGGCGTCGGAGGACGGGGCCATGTGGCGGGCGCGCATGCGCTGCAGCTCCACGACCGGGCGGATGGCGGCGAACAGCAGGAAGAACGCGGCCAGGTAGGCGAACCCCGCCTGCGTCTTGTCGCCGCCGAACCACGAAACCCCGAAGATGAGCGCGCCGGTGGCCACCACCGACGCCACCCCGTACACGTTGCGGATCATCACGAGCATCCCGGCCAGCAGCGCCAGGGAGAACCACAGCATCAGCGTGACGCGGCCCCCGGCCAGCAGCAGGGCGAACAGCAGGCCGAGCAGCGGGGGAGTGAGGTACCCGGCCATCGCGGTGAACACCATCCCCGGGCCGTGCGGCTTGCCCCGCGAGACGGTCACGCCGGAGGTGTCGGAGTGCAGCTTGATGCCGTCCAGCTTGCGGCCGGTGGCCAGCGCGATCAGGGCGTGCCCGCCCTCGTGCGCGATCGTCACCACGTTGCGCGCCACCCGCCAGGTGGGCCCGTGCACCACGGCGCCCAGCGCCAGCAGGCCGACCAGGATCACCAGCCACCACGGAGGGTCCGGTTGCGTTCCGGTCAGCCGATCCCACAGGTCGGCGATGCTGCCCGCGTCAGCGCTTGCCACGTCCACGTCCACCTCGGAATTCTCGGTTCGCGTCGGCGATCCCACAGGGTAGGACGTTCCGGACCGCCCCCGCGTTCGTTCCGTTCCGGCGGTTCGGCGAGCACATGCGACACGTCGGGGAGCGGGGGGTTCGCCCCGTCGGCCCGGTGCGCCCGCCGCCGCCCCTTCCGCGCAAAGGGCGCGGAAGGGGGGGCGGAAGGGCGTCGTGTGCCCCCAGCGTGCGCCCCGTGCGATCGGCGGGACGCCATTTCGTCGCGACATTGTGGGAATTATCGGGCGTCGTAGTTAATCGTTCCACCAAACCCGCACGGCCCGTCGGCGGCGCTTCCTACTCTCGGTCCGCACTGACGATTCATCCCTCGCGGCCTGAGGAGCTGGCGCGATGCCGGAGAAAGTGGCGACGAGAAACGAGGCGGAAACGCATTATCGGGAGCTTGTCCGGTTGGCGTATTTTGTTCAGCCGGGCCGGGCGCGCCGCGTCTACCGGATGGCGGTCGCCCGGCGGATCGTCGACGAGGTCGTCACCCGCCGCCCGCGCGGCGACCTGGCCCGGCAGCGGACCCGCGTGCTGCGCCGGGCGATGCGCCCGTCCCGCCGGCTGCGCATCGGCCTGGGGCCGTGGCTGCGCGCGCTGCCCGCCCGCCTGCCGGACGCGGCGCTGACCGCCGCGCTGGCCGACCTGGAGCCGCCCGTGCGGGTGGCCTGGGTGCTGCGGCGGGTCGAGGGCATGCGCCGGTACGCGGTGCGCGACCAGCTGCTGAGGCTGCGCGTCCGCGACCCCTGGCCGGTGATCGACGCCGCCGACGCCGCCGAGCTGCCGGACCTGGAACCGCCGGACGCGTTCGCCTTCGGCCCCGGGATGGACCACCCCGTCCGCCGCCGCCCGCTCATCCCCGTCGCCGCCGCCGTGGCGCTGACCGCCGCGCTCGGCGGCGCCCTGGTGGTCACCGAGAACGAAGGATCGCTGGCGGGCGGCGAGGGCCCGGCCGACGACCGCCGGCTGCACCTGCTCACCGCCGGGCCCGGCGCCCGGCGCGGCGGCCCGGCTCGCCTGGACGTCTGGCCCGCCCGCGGCGACCTGGCCGGCGACCGCCGCGTCACCACGCGGGCGCTCAGGGCGTGGGCCCGCTCGCCCGCCGCCCCGCGCCCGCCGGGCAGGGGCGACGTCGGCGCCCAGCTCCTGTTCGCCGGGCACGTCGACGGAGTCCCCACCGCGCTGCTGCGCAACGGCGACCGCGTCGCCCGCTACAGCGGGCAGGGGCGCCCCGTGGAGATCTTTACCGCCGCCGCCGGAGACGGCTCGACCCCCCTGCCGCTGGGAGGCGGCCGCTACCTGCTCGCGCCATGGGACACCCGCGCCGCGACGCCCGGCGGCCGCAAGGTGCGGGTGGACGCGGGCGTGACCGAACGGGTGCCCGCCCCCAAGACCCCGTGCGGCCGCGGCCCCCTCCTGCGCCTCGAAGGCGCCGACGGCACCCGCACGGTGGGCGACCTCGGCTTCCCCCGGCCCGCCGTGCTGACCCAGCGTCCCGCCGCATCCGATCCCGACGCGCGCCGCCCCGCCCCCGACGGGCGCGGCGCGAAGGACGCCTCCGGCGCGCGCGCCGCCGCGCCGCTGACGGCCGACGGCGTGCGGCTGTGGGACCGGGTCGCGTGCGCGCTGCCCCGCCCGGAACGCCCGGTCACCGAGGCGTCGGCCCGGCAGTTCTGGACGGGAGCCCTGCCGCACGGCGGCGGCACCGCCGAGTGGGTGTGCACGAACCTGTCCTTCACCGCGGGCGGCCCGGCGGGCGAGGCCACGCTGCTGCGGCGCGGCGCCCACCACGCCACCGGCAGCTGCGACGCGGCCCGGCCGGTCAGCGGCACCTGGTGGCAGGCGCCGTCCGGACGCTGGTACTACCTCGCCGCGGCCGGTCCGGGCCTGGTGCCGCACATCCAGAGCGAGGGGGCGCTGCGCGCGACCGAGGTCAGGGGCCGCCTGCTGGTCGCCTCCAGCCCCCGCTCGGCCCACCACTCCGGCGTCCCCATCACCCTCACCGCCCGCGCCCGCTGAGCCCGCCGGGGCCCGGTCAGCACTCGCTTACTGGAATGGGGCAGACTAGGAAGTCGAACCGCATTCCGTGCGAAGGGTGCGGACCGCGAGAGGCGAGACGCGAGGCGAAAGGGGCCGTCGATGGGCAAGGGGCCGCTGTCGGGCGTGCGGGTGGTCGAACTGGCCGGAATCGGGCCGGGGCCGTTCGCCGCGATGCTGCTGGCCGATCTGGGCGCCGACGTCGTCCGCGTCGACCGCGCCTCCTCGGCCGCCCGCGGAACCGATCCCGTGCCCGCCGACTTCCTCGGCCGCGGCAAGCGCTCGATCGCGGTCGATCTGAAGAACGAGCGGGGACGCGAGGTCGTGCTGCGCCTGGTGGAGCGGTCGGACGTGCTCATCGAGGGCTTCCGGCCCGGCGTCACCGAACGGCTCGGCATCGGCCCCGACGCCTGCCTGGCCCGCAACCCCGCCCTGGTGTACGGGCGGATGACCGGATGGGGCCAGGAGGGGCCGCTGGCGCGCAGCGCCGGCCACGACATCGGCTACATCGCCGTCACCGGCGCCCTGCACGCCATCGGCCGCGCCGGCGGCCCGCCCCAGGTCCCGATGAACCTGCTCGGCGACTTCGCCGGCGGCAGCATGTACCTGGTCGTCGGCGTGCTGTCGGCGCTGCTGGAGGCGCGGGCGAGCGGCCGCGGCCAGGTCGTGGACGCCGCCATCGTCGACGGCACCGCGCACCTGTCGACGTTCATCCACTCGTTCCTGGCCGGCGGCATGTGGCGCGACGAGCGCGGCGTCAACCTGCTCGACACCGGCGCGCCCTGGTACGACGTGTACGAGACGGCCGACGGAAAGCACGTCGCGGTCGGCGCGCTGGAGCCGCAGTTCTACGCCGAGTTCCTGCGGCGCCTCGGCCTGGCCGACGCCGGCCTGCCCGACCGCGGCGACCCCGCGAACTGGCCGGAGCTGCGCGAGCGCTTCGCCGCCGCGTTCAAGTCCAGGACCCGCGACGAGTGGGCGGAGATCTTCCTGCCCGGCGACGGGTGCGTGGCGCCCGTGCTGTCGCTGCGCGAGGCCGCCGAGCACCCGTACAACACGGCGCGGGAGGTGTTCGTGGAACGCGGCGGCCACCGCCAGCCCGCCCCGGCGCCGCGCTTCTCCCGCACGGCCCCCGAGATCGGCGGCCCGCCCCCCGCCCCCGGCGCCGACACCCGCGCCGTGCTGGCCGAACTGGGCTTCGACGACGTCGACGACCTGCTGTCCGGCGGCGCGGTCGCCCAGGCTTAGCGGCGGACCCGCCGGCAGGGCCCGGCCGCCGGTCCCGGGGGCCGCGAAAGTCGCGGCGTTCCGGTGTCGAGTCCGCTACCGGGGGTAGTTGCACAGACCGTCACGTCCAGCAGGCGTGGGGGGCTGATGCCGATCATGGGACTGCTGCGATCCGCGGCGCGCATGGTGCCCGGGGTCGCCTCCGGGGCCGCCGAAGCGGCGGGGTGCGCGGCCGGGCTGGCGTGGGGTGCCGCCGAGGCGGCCGTGCAGGTCCCCCGGCGGGCCGTGCGGGCGCTGCCCGCCCCGCCGGTACCGCCCGTGCCGCGGCCGGAGCTGCCGGGCCTGCAGGTGGCGGTGGCGCTGCCCGCCGCGGTTTCCGGCCTGATCGCGCTGCACCGGCCGCGCGGACTGCCCGCGCCGCCCGCCCTGCCCAGGCCGCCCGGATGGTCGCGGATCGCCGACCTCTCCCGGCGCGCCGAGCTGAGCGGCCTGGTCGGGACGCACGGCAGGCGCCGCGTGTGGTCCAGCGAGGGACGCGCCTGCATCGAGCTGCACCGCCGCGCCGTCGGGCGGGCGCGCAAGGCCGCCGAACTGCGCCGGGCGGTCGGCGCGGCCGTGCGGCGGCTGGAGGGCGTGCACTGGGCGCAGGTCAACGCGGTCACCGGCGAGATCCTGTGCGCCTTCGACGAGGACGCGCTGCCGGTGGAGCGGCTGGTCGCGGTGATCGCCGACGTGGAGAAGGACCACGACCTCCCCGACGAGCCCTTCCCGCTGTCCGCCCATCCCGCCGACCGCGCCCCGGTCACCGTCGAGACGATCGCGCTGGCGTCCGACTGCGCGGCGCTCGCGCTGGCCGCCGCCGGGCGGCTGACGCGCGCGCCGCGGCTGCCGGGCGTGTTCCGCATGGTGCTGCCCTGGGTGGACCACCAGCCGAGGCTGCGCGGCCTGCTGGAGCGCCGGCTCGGCCCGCACGGCGCCGACCTGGTGCTCGCCGTCGGCAACGCCGCCCTGCACGGGCTCACCCAGGAGCCGGCCGGGCTGGCCGTCGACGTCGTGCACCGCGTCGTGCTGATCGCCGAACTGAACGCGCGGCGCGCCGCCTGGCACGGCTGGCACCGCCGGCTGTGCGCCGCCGGCGTGCCGCACGAGCCGCCGCTGCGCGCCGAACGGCCCGTCCCGCTGCCGGACGGACCGGTGGAGAAGGCCGCCGACCGCTCCGCGCTGGCCGCCTTCGGCGGGGCCGCGGCCGTGCTGGCCCTGACCCGCGACCCGGGCACGGCCGCCGACCTCATCATGGCGACCGTGCCGCGCGCCGCCCGGTACGGCCGCGCCGGATTCGCCGCCACGCTCGACCGGCAGCTGTCGCGCGCCGGGGTCGTCCCGCTGGACGGCTCCTGCTACCTGCGGCTCGACCGGATCAGCGCGGTGGTGGTGGACGCGCCCGTGCTGTGCACGGACGACCTGGAGATCCTGTCCGCCGACGACCCGTCGACGTGGCGGACGGCGGCGCGGCTGCTGGAGCGCGACCCCGGCCTGGACGGCAGGCCCGGCGACGGCGGCCTGCGGCTGGAACGCGTCGCCGACGACGGCGCCGACGAGGGGGCCGGAGGCGTGCGGGTGCGCGTCGTCGACGCCGACGGCACCGCGCGCGGCGGCGCCGTCGTCGGCCACCGCCTGCACCCCCTGGCCGAAGCGGTGCTCACCGCGGCGCACGACGACGACGTGCGCGTGCTGCTGACCGAGAGCGCCTCGACCGACGAGCTGATGCCGCTGGCCGACGACGCGCTCGACCCCGGCGTGCCGCTCGCCGAGCACGTGCGGCGGCTGCAGGAGGAGGGGCACGGCGTGCTCGTCCTCACCGCCGCCGACGATGACGCCGCCCTGGCCGCCGACGTCGGCGTCGGCGTGGTCGCGCAACCCGCGGCGCCCCCGCGCGGCGGCGAGGCCGGGCCGCTCCCCGGCGAGGCGGTCCCGGGGCCGGTGTGTTGGGGCGCGGACCTGGTCTGCACCGGCGGGCTGGAACAGGCGTGGCGGGTGCTGGCCGCCGTGCGCGCCGCCCGCGAGGCCAGCGGACGCGCGGTGCGGCT
>NZ_BAABDO010000188.1:0-7750 GCF_039539665.1 Actinomadura keratinilytica | reverse complement strand
TGGCTCACAGAACGACATGGCTACGATCCGACTTGCGGGGCGTTCGCGGCTGGCCGCGGCGGCCGCCGCGGCGGCGGCCGCCAGCACCGCCGAGACCAGCAGCGCGGTGTTCGCGCCGTGGGCGATCGCGTCCGGCGAGCGGCCCCGGCCGGTGGCGATCGCGACGACCATGGCGACGCCCAGCGAGGCGCCGACGTAGCGGGCGGTGTTGTTGGCGCCCGACCCCATGCTCGCGCGGTCGGCGGGCACGCTCTCCACGGCCAGCCGCGCCAGCATCGCGTTGGCCGGCCCGCTGCCGACGCCCCCCACCACCAGGCCGGGCACCACCCGCCACAGATGGCCGCCCGGCGCCAGGCCCAGCATCGCGACATCGCCCACCGCGCTGAGCGCCAGCCCGGACGCCAGCAGCGCCCGCGGCGCCACCCGGACCGCCGGCCGCCGCGCCTGCAGCGCCGCCGCGAACGACAGGACCGACCAGACCGACAGCAGCAGCGCGGCGGCCGGCGGGGCCAGCCCGTAGACCAGGTCCAGCACGGTGGCCAGGTAGTTCATGATGCCGATCACGGCCAGGCCGGTGACCAGCGCGCCGAGGGTCGCCACCAGGAACGGCGGCCGCCGCAGCAGCTCCAGATCCGGCATGGGCTCGCGGCGGCGCCGCTCGACGGCGGCGAACGCGCCCAGCAGCACCAGGCCGGCGGCCAGCGGCACCGCGACGGCGGGCCGCGTCCAGCCGGTGCGGCCCAACGTGATCGCGGTGAGCAGCGCCGCGACCCCGCCGCTCATCGTGAGCATGCCGGGCAGGTCCGGGCCGCGCGGACGCGCGGCCCGCGACTCCGGCAGCGCCCGCGCGGCCACCGCCAGCACGGCCGATGCCGCCAGGCACGCCCAGTACCACAGCCGCCAGTCCGGCTCGGCCAGCGCGGCCGCCGCCCGCGGGCCGAGCGCGGTGCCCAGGCCGAGCAGGGCGCCCCACACGCCGGTCGCGCGGGCCCGGGCGGGGCCGGAGAAGGCGTGGCCGATGATGCCCAGGCCGCCGGTGAGCAGCGCCGCGCTGGCCGCGCCCTGGGCGATCCGCCCCGCGACGAACACCGCCGCGTTCGGGGCGAGCGCGCAGCCGGCGCTGGACAGCGCCAGCAGCACGGCGCCGCCGGCGAACACGCGCCTGCGGCCGTGGTCGTCGGCCAGCCCGCCGACCGGCAGCAGCACGGCGGCCAGGCCCAGGCCGATCGAGCTGAGCACCCAGATCTGCGCCGTGGGGCCCGCGTGCAGCCCGGCCGCGGTGGCGACCAGCGTGCTCGTCGGCGCGCAGTAGTTCATCAGCGCCAGCAGGGTGGCCGCGGCGGGCAGCGCCAGCGCGGCGGCGGAGGTGTGGGACGTCATGCGCACTCCAAGTTCATTCAATGAACCAGCAGGGACGTGCGACGACGGTGGCACGCTTGGTTCGGTGAATGAACCTCCCGTGCGGGTACTGTGGCGTGCATGGCACTCGGCAAGGACTACGCCCGCCAGGACTGCGCGGTGGCGCGGGCGCTGGAGGTGGTGGGCGAGCGGTGGACCATGCTGATCATCCGGGACGCCCTGTACGGGGTGCGCCGGTTCAGCGACTTCCTGGCCCGCCTGGACATCCCGCGCGCGGTGCTGTCGCAGCGGCTGCAGTCGCTCGTGGACGCCGGGGTGCTGGAGAAGGCGGGCCACGAGTACGTCATCACCGAGACGGGCAAGGAGCTGTGGCCGGTCGTGCACGCGCTCGCCCGCTGGGGGGAGCGGCACTTCGGCGACAGCGCCCCAGTCCGCCTGTACTGCCACGCCGGATGCGGCGCCCGGCTCGCCGCCGACGGCACCTGCCCCGAGTGCGCCCGCCCCGTCCCGCTCGAGGAGGTCGAGCTGCGCCCGGGCCCCGGCGCCCCCGTCCGCGACGACCCCGTCAGCGTGGCCCTGCGCGAACCGCACCGCATGCTCACGCCCGTCCGGGCCTGACCCGCGGCCCGCGCGGCGCCCGGTCCGGTGCGCCCGGGTCGGGCGCCGGGGTCAGGCGCCCAGGGCGTGCGCGATGAGCTCGGCGACCGCGTCCGGGTCCACGTGCTGGCCGCTGAGCTGGGCGAGGTTCTCCTGGTAGATCAGCACCGCCGCGAACGTGGCGGCGGCGACCTCCAGCCGCGCCTGGTCGCCGCGCGCGCCGGGCAGCGCCAGCTCCAGCGCCCGCCGGGCCCGGCGGAACACCTCGCCGTTGAGCCGGCCGAGCCGCTCGCCGACCGAGCGGTGCGTGCCGGCCTCGCGGAACAGGATGCGGCGCATGGCGGGGGAGGCGCGCAGCGGGAACCGCCGCGCCAGCCGCGACAGCGTGCCCGCCGGGTCGCCCGGCAGCGCCTCCACCGCGTCCTCGGGCAGCTCCTCCACCGCCGTGCGCTCGTCGACCAGCGCGACCAGCACGTCGATCTTCTGCGGGAAGTAGTGGAACACCAGGCCCTTGGGCACCCCGGCCTGGCGGGCGATCCGCGCGGTGGACGTGGCGTCGTACCCGCGCTCGGCGAACAGCGCCTCGGCCGCGTCCAGGATCCGGGTGCGGGCGTCGGTGCCCTGCGGGTCGCGTGAAGACCGCCGTCTCCTCACCGCCCTCATCCGCGGCCTCCCCCCTGACACGCCGCTGTGGCCCCTGGGCGCCCGCGCGCCAGGGGCCACCGAGCGGTGCCGTCTGATCAGGCCGTCGTGGTACGGCCGCCTTCCGTACGGGTCAGGCCGCCTCCCGACTGCACGGCTCCCCAGATGCCGACGATAGCGGCGATGCCGCCGGCGATCCATGCCGTCCAGGCCGCGGCGGCCTCGCCCGCGAAGCTGAACGCCCAGGGGGACACGAAGACCAGCAGGGCGAAGGCCGTGGTGGTCCAGGACGTCGGACCGCCTGCGCCCAGCAGCGCGTACAGCCCGGCCAGGGCCAGCAGGGCCCCCAGCACCATCAGCGGCTGCTTGCCCGCGTCGTCGGCCCACAGCTCCGGCGCGACCAGTGCGACGAGGCCCGCCAGGAAGGCGACCCCGTCCTGCCATGCGAACTTGCCCATCAGCCACCTCCACCGGGGGGAGAAGTTTGGACATCTTTGTCCGTTTTATAGAACTTCCCTGATTGACCGGTCGGTCAAACCTGTCCGCCCGGTACGGCAGGGCTTTTACGTGAGCCAGATCACCCTGGCATCCCGGTAACGGCTGGTCGGACGGCCCGCGGCGGGCCCGCGGGGCTTCGAGGCGGCCGGCGAAAGCCGCTACCCTGCAGCCCCATGGAGAGGGAGCAGTCGCGGGCGGCACGGGCACGGCCGCGGCGCCCCCTTTCCCTGCTGTGGCGGTTCATCGACGGCCGCCCCGGCGACACCCGGGCCCAGATCGCCCGGCGCGCCCGCGTCCTGGTCACCGTCGCCACCGGCCTGGCCAACCTGGGCGGCGCCCTGGTGGTGCTGCTGTTCACCATCGTCGTGCCCAACCCCGACGGCGCGGTGCCGGACCGGCTGCAGATGATCAACGTGCTGGTGTTCACCGGCTACGTCATCGCGGCCGTGCCCGGCGGGCTGCTGCTCGGCGAGCGGTTCTTCCGCCGCCTGCGCCGCCTGGCCGAGCAGCACCGCGAGCCCGGCGAGCGGGAACGGCTCCTGCTGCTGTACGGCCCGCTGCGCATGATGGCCCTCCACCTGACCCTGTGGAGCGTCGGCACCGTCGGCTGGGTGATCATCAACCTGCCGTTCTCGGTGCTGCTGGCCGTCAAACTCGGCCTGACCAGCCTGCTCGGCGGCCTGACCACCTGCACCGTGGTGTACCTGCTCACCGAGCGGCTGCTGCGGCGCGCCGTCACCACCGCGCTGCGCACCGGGCCGCCCCGCCGCACCGGCCTGCCCGGCGTGGTGTCGCGCTCGGTGCTGGCCTGGGCCCTCGGCACCGGCGTGCCGATCCTCGGGCTGATCGTGCTGGCCGTCGGGTCGTTCCTGATCGGCCGGGTCGACGTGCGCGACTTCGCCTTCGCCGTGCTGGTGCTCGGCGGCACCGCCCTGCTGGTCGGCTTCGGCGTCACCTACGGCGCCGCCCGCGCCATCGCCGACCCGGTGGAGTCGGTGCGGCTCGGCCTGGCCCGGGTGCAGCGCGGCGACCTGGACGTCGAGGTCCCCGTCTACGACGCCAGCGAGGTCGGCCTGCTGCAGGCCGGGTTCAACCACATGGCCGCCGGGCTGCGCGAGCACGCCCGCCTGCAGGACCTGTTCGGCCGCCAGGTCGGCGAGGACGTCGCCCGCGTCGCCCTCGAACGCGGCATCGACCTCGGCGGCGAGCTGCGCGAGGTCGCCGTGCTGTTCGTCGACATCATCGGCTCCACCCGGCTGGCCGCCGACCGCCCGCCGACCGAGGTGGTCGCGCTGCTCAACGACTTCTTCGCCGTCGTGGTCGAGGTGGTCGGCGAGCACGGCGGCTGGATCAACAAGTTCGAGGGCGACGCCGCGCTGGCGGTGTTCGGCGCGCCGCTGGCGCTGGACGGCGCGTCCGGCCGGGCCCTGGCCGCCGCCCGCGAGCTGGCCGTACGGCTGCGCGACCGGGTGCCGGAGCTGAGCGCGGCCGTCGGGGTGTCGGCGGGCGAGGCGGTGGCCGGGCACATCGGCGCCGAGGAGCGCTTCGAGTACACCGTGATCGGCGACCCGGTGAACGAGGCGGCCCGCCTCACCGACCTGGCCAAGGGCACCCCGGCGCGCGTGCTGGCGTCCGGCGCGGTGGTCGAGGCCGCGGGCCCCGGCGAGGCGCGGCACTGGCGCGTCGAGGGCGAGACCGTCCTGCGCGGCCGCACCCAGCCCACCCGCCTGGCCGCCCCGGTGGAGGCCGCACCGGCCGAGGACGCCGCCTAGGCGGGGTGGAGCGTCGCGTCGCGCAGCGTGGTGTACCAGGGGGTGGAGCGGGCGAACCCCGGGCCGGTCTCCTCGCCGATGTAGACGTCGGCGTGGTGCTCGCCGCCGTACCCGGGGCGGAACACGTCGACGACCGTCCACGTCGCCCGCCGGAACCGCTCGCACACCTCGCCCGAGACCGGCCGCCCGGCGCCGTCCCGGCCGCAGTCGGCGATGACGAACCGCCGGCCGCGCGCCAGCACGTCCCGGTCGGCGGCGGCCGACCGCCAGGGGCGCAGCGGCCGCCCCGCCGAGTCGCGGGGGGTGTCGTCCAGCCAGAACCCGACGCTGTGCGACCAGTTGAGGTACCGGCCCCGGTGCGGGCCGCTGGTGATGCGGCCGCTGCCCTCCGTCCGCACGATCTCGACGAACTCCTCGGGGTAGGACCCCAGCGGCGTGTCGCCGTCGTCGCAGCGCAGCCCGGGGCAGCCGCGCACCGCCTTGCGCCTGCCGCCGTGGAAGCGCTCCACGGCGGTGTAGTAGGCGGTGATGCGCCACCTGCCCGGGCGGCCGAGCGGCCGCACCGGTGACGGCGACGGCGGCGAAGCGGGCGGCGAGGCGGACGCCGGCGCGGAGACCGCGGGGGAGGCCGCGGGCGCGCTGCCCGCCGTGGGCGGCGGAACGCCCCGGTCGCGGGTCGCGGACTCGGCGTCCGTTCCGCATCCGCTGACGAATCCGCTGACCGATCCGCTGACGAGCGCGCACAGCGCGAGCACGACGGCCTGCGGCGCCCTGGCCCGCATCGCACCTCCCCGGTGACCGGCGATCCGCGGGCGCTACGACGGCCCGCCGCCACCGGGGACCCTAGTCCGCGCGCTCGGGCGCCGCCCCGGGTTCGAGACGGTCGGCGCGCCGGGGACAGGCGATCAGTACCCCCGGGCCACCCACTCCTCCAGATGCGGGGCCTCCGCCGCGATCGTGGTGCTGTCGCCGTGCCCGGTGCGCACCACGGTGTCCGGCGGCAGCGTCAGCAGCCGCTCCCGGATCGAGGCGATGATCGTGGGGAAGTCGGAGTACGAGCGGCCGGTCGCGCCCGGGCCGCCGGAGAACAGCGTGTCCCCGGAGAACACCGTGCCGAGGTCCGGCGCGTACAGGCACACCGCGCCCGGGCTGTGCCCCGGCGTGTGCAGGACGGTCAGCTCCACCCCGGCGACCGCGATCTTCTGGCCGTCCGACAGCTCGCCCTGGGGGGAGAGGTCCGGGTGGCGCTGCTTCCACAGCATCAGGTCGGCGGGGTGCAGCAGCACGGGCGCGCCGGTGCGCGCCGACAGCGCGGGGGCGGCGTCGATGTGGTCGTCGTGGCCGTGCGTGGACACGATCGCCAGCAGCCGCCGGCCGCCCACCGCCGCGGCGATGGCGTCGGCGTCGTGGGCGGCGTCGATGACGACCGCCTCGGTGCCGTCGCCGACGATCCAGACGTTGTTGTCCACCTCCCACGTCCCGCCGTCCAGGGAGAACGTGCCGGAGGTGACGACGTGGTCGATACGCGGGCCGGTGCGCTCCGCCATCACAGCACCACCACCGAGCGCAGCACGTCGCCGCGGTGCATCTTCTCGAACGCCGCCTCGACCTCGTCCGGCCCGATCGTCTCGGAGACGAACGCGTCCAGGTCCAGCCGGCCCTGCAGGTACAGGTCGATGAGCATGGGGAAGTCGCGGGACGGCAGGCAGTCGCCGTACCAGGACGACTTGAGCGCGCCGCCGCGGCCGAACACGTCCAGCAGCGGCAGCTCCAGCGTCATCTCGGGCGTCGGCACGCCGACCAGCACCACCGTGCCGGCCAGGTCGCGGGCGTAGAACGCCTGCTTGTAGGTCTCCGGGCGGCCCACCGCGTCGATCACCACGTCGGCGCCGAACCCGCCGGTCAGCTCCCGCACCGCCGCCACCACGTCGGCGCCGGCGGCGTGCACGGTGTGGGTGGCGCCGAGCGAGGACGCGGCGGCCAGCTTGCGCTCGTCCAGGTCGATCGCGATGATCTTCGCGGCGCCGGCCAGCCGGGCGCCCAGCACCGCGGCCGAGCCCACCCCGCCGCAGCCGATCACCGCGACCGAGTCGCCGCGGCCGACCGCGCCGGTGTTGAGCGCGGCGCCGAGGCCGGCCATCACCCCGCAGCCCAGCAGCCCGGCCGCCGCGGGCCTGGCGGCGGGATCGACCTTGGTGCACTGCCCGGCCGCCACCAGCGTCTTGTCGGCGAACGCGCCGATGCCCAGCGCGGGCGACAGCTCGGTGCCGTCGGACAGGGTCATCTTCTGCTTGGCGTTGTGGGTGTCGAAGCAGTACCAGGGACGGCCGCGCAGGCACGCCCGGCACTGCCCGCACACCGCCCGCCAGTTGAGGATCACGTAGTCGCCGGGGGCGACCTCGGTGACCGCCTCGCCGACCGACTCCACGACCCCGGCGGCCTCGTGCCCGAGCAGGAACGGGAACTCGTCGTTGATGCCGCCCTCGCGGTAGTGCAGGTCGGTGTGGCACACCCCGCACGCCTGCACCTTCACCACGGCCTCGCCCGGCCCCGGGTCGGGCACCGTGATCGTCTCGATGCGGACCGGCTCCCCCTTGCCCGGCGCGATGACTCCGCGTACCTGCTGTGCCATGGTTGCCGCCCTTCCTCGATCGTGGCCGCTGAGACGACCATATCCAGCGGGTTCGGGACCGCGTCCAGCCCCGAGCCCGCCCCGGCCGCGTGCCGGTAGTCCACCAGCGGGCCGGCCGGGACGCGACGCGCGTTTCCGCCCAGCGGAAGCCGCGGCCGCGTGCGCGGCGGGGCGCGGCTGCTCGAAGCGGCTAGTTGTACTGACCATGGACGTTGGTGACGGCGACACGGCTGGATGATCTTGAAATGAA
>NZ_BAABDO010000187.1:0-7760 GCF_039539665.1 Actinomadura keratinilytica | reverse complement strand
CGACCTGCGTGCCGATCGGCCCGTCGGCGTAGGCGGTCTCCAGCCAGGCCGCCGGATCGTCCTCGCGGCGCCGTGCGGTGGGCGTGCCGTCCCCGGCGTCGACCCAGATGACGTCCGGGACGAACAGGTGCCGCGGCACCGCCAGGAACGCCGGACGCCACCGGTCGGACAGCACGCCGACGTCCGCGAGCTCGTCGACGAGCCGCTGGTTCAGGGCCTCGGCCTCGCTCACTTGCCCTTGCCGCCCTTGCCCTTGTCCTTGTCCTGGTCGTCCTTGGCCCTCTTGCCCTTGCTCGGCTGCTTGTTGGGGTCGGTGAACGCGCCGTGCTGGTCTTTGGGCTTGTGGCCGTCCCACGTGTTGCCGCCCGTGCCGCGTGTGCCCATCTGTTCCCTCCAGGTGGTGTCGCTGCTGGGTCGTCGCTCATTGAAGCCAGGCCGGTTGAGCGGCGGCTAACGTCCGTCAGGATCCGATCCTGTTGCGTGGCGCCCCTTGCTCACACCGGGCTGCGTCGCGTCGAGCCGCCGTATGACTTCGCTGATCTGCCGGGCGGGGAAGTGCAGGCTGGCGAACGCGGTGGGGCCCGTGGGCCGGAGCCGGATGTTAGGCGCCCATCCGTCGCCTTCGGCCAGGTCCGCGGTCAGCGCGACCAGCCGCTGCATGTCGCCGACCGGCATCGTCAGCCATGCGAATCCGTCATAGAACCTGGCGTACCTCTCCCACCGCTCGGGCGGTATCTGCGTGCCGCCGCCGCGGATGGCCTCGCCGGCGTCCTGGCAGCACATCAGCGTCGTATAGCCCGTGGTCCAGAGCGTCTGGACCAGGTCGGCCATGCCGACGTCGACCGGGACCAGTTCACCGGACGGTGTGCACAGGTTTCGTGTGGGGTGAATTTGCGGCGGGTGGTCGGTCATCGGGATCCTCTGCGGTATGCCGCCCACTGCCGGATCGCCGCCAGGTAGGGCGGAATCCACGCGGCCGGGCGGGTCTTGCTGCGCCGCCGCCAAAGTGCCTCGTGCAGCGTGACGTACAGGTCGATGTCAGCCGGGGAGGCGGCGAGCCAGGAAGGGAACTGCGAGGCCCAGTCTTCCGCCTGCGCCGGTGTCTGGCCGGACATCAGCAGCCAGGGGATGATCTGGCCGATCTCCACCCAGGGCGCGCCGCGCGAGGTGAACGCCCAGTCGACCACGCAGGCGCGGCGGTCGGGCGTGATGATCAGGTTGTGCGGGTTCAGGTCGGTGTGCAACAGGGCGTCGCCGGCCATTGGCGAGACGTCGCGCCCTAGGTTCTCCCACCGCCGTTCGACGGGCATTGTCACCACGTCCGGGCGGGGCGTCGCCTGCAGCTCGTGCACCGACTTGGCCAGGACGCTCAGGTCGGGTGACCCTGGGGAGTAGTCCGCAGTGCGGCCTGCGACGTACTCGAAGCCGAGCGCCAGCCACCCCCCGGCCTCCGCCGTCCACAGAAGCCGGGGGGCGAGGGGCACACGCGGACACACCAGTGCCTCGCGCCGCAGCGACCGGACCTCCGGGCCGTCCCGGTCCTCCAGCTTCCGCGCGGCCTTGACGAACGTCGTCCCGCCGGGCGTCTCCACCGCGGACGCGATGTCGGCGTGATTGCCCGCGGGAGCCGGGACAACGCGCAGAATCGGACCGGTCCGGGTCTCTATGGCCTCCCGCACCTCTGCGGGAAGGTCGGCCCAGTCGCCACGTGGCATGGTGCGCCCTTCAGTTCAGCCGGGTGACCTTGAGGAAGCAGTTGTCGGTCTGGCAGCAGCTCGTGCCCCGCTGCCACATGCGCTCGTCGACCTCCCAGCCGAAGTGCCGCATGACGTCGACCGTCAGGCGCAGCGACTTGCCGGAGGCGATGGACTCGTTGACCACCGGAACGTGGTCGATGAAGTGGCCGCCGGTCAGCCGGGCGCAGAACTCCCGGTAGTCGGCGGTGAAGTCCAGGAAGTAGTGGATCGCCGGGTCGACGGCCTCCGAGGGGGTGAGGTAGCGGAACTCGTAACCGCCCTCGACCACGAACGCCGGCGGGTCGTCGGGGTCGTAGGCGGCGACGGTCGCGATGTACGCGAGCATCTGCTCGACCATCAGCTCACCGTAGTGGCGGGCGACCGGCATGTGCTCCTGGACGCGCGCGACGATCTGGTCGAACAGCTCGACCGAGATCAGGTCTCGCGGGTCACGGGCGGTGACGGCCTCGGCCGTTCTTTCGGTGGTGACGCTCATCAGCTCCTCCGAGCATCTGGCGCGCTGTGACGTTGTCCCGAGGTCCCGAGGTGCGCGCCGACACCCTCGACACTTCGGCGGGAAGGGCGGGCAACCGCGCCTTGGAGGCCCGCCCCACCGTCTGAGTGCCGCGCCCCCGGGAGGTACCCCTACGCACACGGGGGCGCGGCGGTCTAGAGGGGCGGCTGCGCGGCATGGGTGACATATCGGCAGGCCGCGCCGCCGCCTGGTGCCGCGGCCCCGGGCGTGGTGCGCCGCCAGCTCCCGGGGTCGCGGGGCCTCCCACGTGGCCGCGCCGGGCAGGGGCGCGTGCCACCACTCGTCAGCGCGCGCCCGGCGGACCTTGGGTGTCTCGGACACGGCGCCGGTCCTGCGGGTGGTCCGCCGGATGGCGTAGGCGCCGCCGTAGGACACCAGCTCGTACAACGTCGGCCCGCACCGCGAGCACATGGCGTCGCGCACGCGGCAGGGGTCGGGGTCGTCGAGGCGGCGCCAGGTCAGCTGTTCGGCGCCTGCCGGCGGCCTGCGCGAGTGCGTTCCGGGGCAGCCCTCGACGCGCGCCCGGGGCCCGGGCGGCACCTGTGCGGTCATCATTCGTCGTCGAGCTGGACGAATGCACCGGCGAGGCGCCGCCACATGGGCGGCCGGGGCGCCTCGTGCCGCCCGTACACCGGACGCCGCACAAGCACCGGCTCGGGCTCGGCGGCCTGCTGCCGGGGGACGGGCTGCACCCCGGCGGCGGCCAGGTGCTGGCCGAGCTCGGCGGGCGTGGCCGCGGCGACCACCTCGTCATCGACCGGATGACCGGTCGGCCGCAGCACCACCGCCATCCACATCGCGATGCGGTCGTCCCACCACACCGGCACGCGGTACCGCCGCTGCAGATAGGCGGTGACAGCGGCGGTGTTCCACTGCACTGGCCCGGCGGGCACCGATGATGCGGTCACCACGCCGTCTCCCTGGCGCGCTCGGCGTGCCGAGCAAGGCGACCGAGGACGTGCAGGGCCGCGTCGTCCAGGTGCTCACCATCGGCCTCGCCGATCGGTTCGCCCTCCTCGGTGAAGAGCCACAGGCGGCCGCCGTCCTCTGCCCTCGGCCGACAGGTGATCGTCAGCGAGACACCGGTCGCGTCCGCGACGTACAGCATGCGGGTGACCGTCAACCCGCGCATGGCCAACTGCCGACCGAGCGCGGCGAGAGGGTCGTACGAGTCGGGGACGCCCGTACGATCGTCCACAGTCGGACCTCCGTCGTCCGGCGAGGCCCCGGGACTTCCCGCCGTTCGCCCAGCGGCCCGGGGCCGACGGCTGTTGTGCCGTCCGTCACAGACGATCCACCGGCCGTGAGGTCGTCGGCTACAGGTTTGCCGCTGTTTGCCGCTACGCGCGACCGCAGCTAGTCCACCTTGTACCGCTCGTGCGGAATCGCCCGTTCCCAGGCCTGTTCAAAGGTGGCGACGATCTGACTCACGCGGCGTGGATCGGACGTGTACTCGAACTCCGGGACATGATTGCCGTGCCCGTCGTTGAAGTTGAACACGACCAGCCTCTGGTCGTACATCCAAAAGTCCGAGTGCGGCAGCATGATCCCGGACGCCTGTCGGCGCGGCAGCCAGCGGATCTCCTCACCCGCCCGGATGTTCTCGTCGCTGACCATGTACTCCCAGCGGATGTAGTCCGATACCGGCTCGGAGACGATCCGGACCCGGCGCACGCGCACGCCACGCGCCACCGCGTCACCGATCAGCCGCTCCCAGCGGCCCCCGTCGTCGATCCGCCCCGAACCTCCGGCCTTCCAGTCCTCGAACCCCGGGGACGGGCCGTAGAAGTCGCGCATCTCCAGGTGCACCGCCGACCGTGTCGCGCGGGCGAGCAGGTCGGCGAACGTCGGCTGGCCGTGGCCGTGACGCTCGTCGTAATCCCGGCCGACCGCGTCGAGGATCATCTGCTTCATCGAGGCGGGCAGCCAGACGACGGCCTCGTCGTCGGCGATCGCGCCGTGCTCACGGACCATGACAAGCACCCCCGGGTCCGTGATGACGCGGCCCTGGATCAGCAGGTCACCGGTATTGGGATCCACGAACACCGCAGGACAGTACTCCTTGTCCGAGTCCGGGTCCTGGCCGACGAAGTCGAGGGCGCGGAAGTCGGGCACGGCCGCCTCCTTGGGATCAGGCTGATTCCAGGACCGGCCATCGCGGCCTCTACAGCGGCCGGTCAAGAGCCTCCAGGGCGTTGTTGATGAGCGCCCGCGCTGTATCTCCGTGGACCGCCAGAGACCACAGCCGGTCCCACGCCTCGACGTACGGCCGGATGTCGGCGGGCTGGGTGAACTGCAGGTAGCCGCTGGTCAGTTCCACTGCCACCAGGTCGGCATCGGTCATGGTGAACGACTCGGCGGGAATGACTCCGGCCCGCTCGATGTCGCGCGGGATGATGCCGAGCGACACTGTCGGGCGGCGCATCGCCGACAACAGGTGCTGCAGCTGCTCACGGTGCACTTTGGTGGGCGCGCACCGGTACCGCAACACGTCCTCCTCCAGCAGGAAGAGCCACTTGGCGTCGGGCCGCCCCAGACAGCGCTGGCGTTCCATGCGTGCCTGTACGGCCTCCGCGACATCGTCTCGTTCGAGATGCTGCTCCTCGCGCGCCCGGCCCAGGTAGAACGCTGCCATCGCTGGTGTCTGCATCAGGCCGGGGATGACGCGGGTCTGGTAGATGCGCATGATCCTGACTTGCCAGTACTCGTCGCGTAGGCGTTCCTGACGGGCCTTCAGACCGGCGCGGTTGAGCTGCCGGTGCGTGGCCCACATGCTGGCCACCGCGCGCAGCTCGGCGAGCAGCTCCTCGGTGCGTTCAGCCGATACACCGCACACCTCGCACCAGGTCCGCAGATCGGCAGGCGAGATCGGACGCCGTGCGTGCTCGATCCTGCTTATTTTGGACACCCCAGCCGACCAGCCGGCCCGTTGCGCGAGTTCTTTGCCGGTCAGCCCGGCGTCCTGGCGAATCTGGCGCAGCTGGTCCGCAAGGCGTTTCCGGGCTGCCTGCGCAGACGAGGAGACGGGAGGCGGCATAGGTCAGCATCTACCCGAGCGCACTTGACCGGTGCCGCCAGTTTGCCAGAGGTTGCCGGGATCCGGCCGGGGGACGCGTCCGGCCGCCGACCGGACGGCCGACGGGCGGAACAGGGATCTACTGAGCTTTTCGTTAGTTCTGTGGGTGTGGAGGGGTGGGGTCCGTCAGTATCGCGGTATGCCCCCCAAGGCCGAGTGTGACAACCAGGAAGAGGTCGTCCCGCCGTTGACCCGGCCGCAGCCGACCGAGGCGCGGCGGATGCGTGCGGCCGAACTGCTCGAGCAGGGCCGTTCCCAGGCCGAGGTGGCCCGGATGCCGGGCGTGTCGGCTGAGAGCGTGCGGCGCTGGAAGCGGCGCATGGAGGCGGGCGGGGTGGCGGCACTGCGGCGCCGCCCGGCCACCGGCCGTCCCGCCAAGCTCGATGACGCCCAGGTCGAGCAGGTTCGTGCCGCGTTGGAGCAGGGCGCCCGGGCCCACGGCTTCGAAGCCGACCTGTGGACCTTGGAGCGGGTGGGGCAGGTGGTGGAGCGCGTGTGCGGGGTGCGGTTGTCGCGGGCCTCGGTGTGGCGGCTGCTGACCGCCCGTCTGGGCTGGAGCCTGCAGCGTCCGCAGCGCAGAGCCGTCGAGCGTGACGACGCCGAGATCGCCCGGTGGGTGGCGCACGAGTGGCCGCGCATCAACAAGGGGCCATAGAAAACCGGGCATGGATCGTGTTCGTCGACGAGTCGGGCATCTCGCTGCTGCCGCAGGTGCGGCGCACCTACGCTCCCCGCGGCCGCACCCCCACGTTGCGCCACCGCCTGAACTGGAAACGCGCCTGCATGGCCGCTGCGCTGGGCTACCACGCCGCCGACCCCGGACGCGGGGCTCGGTTGTGCTTCGATCTGCGGCCCGGCACCTACGACACCGCCGCGCTGATCGAGGTGCTCACCCGGCTCAAGGCGTTCTACCAGGGTGAACGCGTGGTGCTGATCTGGGACGGGTTGTCGGCGCACTGGAGCCGCAAAATGCGGGCATGGGCGGCCGGGCAGGACCGGCTCACCCTGGAGCGGCTGCCCGCCTACACCCCCGAACTCAACCCCGTCGAGATGCTGTGGTCCAGCATCAAGACATGCGAGCCGGCCAACCTGGCCGGCGACCACCTCGCCGACGTCGCCGACGCTGCCGAGGCCGGGATCCACCGCGTCTGCCAGGACGAACAGCTCGCATGGTCCTTCCTGGCCCACACCGGACTGCAAATCCACTGTCCAACACCACACAACTAACGAAAAGCTCAGTAGGTGGACGGGCCCGGGCCACGCCGCGGCCATCACCAGCCACCTCCTCGCCAGCGGGGGCGGCGCCGTGGCCGCGGGTGTCGGGGACGTCGTGTGTTCGCCGCACCACCACCAGGAGTGGGCCCAGCGGGCGGTCTTCAACCCGCATGTGTTGAACGTGGTGTGCTCGTTGCTCGGGCCGCGGGTGGCGGTTGCCGAACCGACTCTGCTGCTGGTCAAGCGGCCCGGCCGGTTCGCCGTCCCCCCTCACCAGGACGGTCTCAACGGCGGCGTTGAAGTCGCCGAGGGCGATCACCGGTCGGCTGCGGACCAGCCCGAACGCCTCGGCTTCGGCCAGCCGGACGGTGGGATTGGAGGGGGCCAGGTGCACGTTCATGATGTGCAGCTCCTTACCCTCCGACGTGCAGCTCCAAGTGGTGCAGGGCGTGCCACCACGGCGGAGCCGTGTCGGGACGTTCCCGCACGACCCACAGACCGGGACGCTCCCGGATGAGGAGCGCGAGGTCGCAGCCGTGGTGGTTGGACGGCACCAGGTAGCGGCCGGGCATGTCCAGCCTGCGGGCGACATCGTGCAGGATGCGCCGTCCGTCGGCGGCCCAGCCCTTGGCCTCCTGGACGGCCCACACGTCCACGTCCAGGCTGCGCATGACGGCGACCTGCCGGGTCAGGCGCGAGTCGTCGCCGCCGTCCAGCCCGCCGTCCCTGATGTTCCATGTCCCGACGGTCAGCCGCACAGCGTCTCCAGCAGGTCGGGGAGGTGGCGGACGTGGCGGATGGTGCGGGCACCTTCAGGCGGCTCCTGGCCGGACGGCGTCCCGGTAGGTGCGACGAGCACGGCGTGCATGCCGTGCCGCATGGGGCCGCGGACGTCCTTGTCGGGGTTGTCACCGACCCACAGCACCCGGTCGGCGGGGCACTTGGCGGCGTGGAGCACCAGTTCGTAGAAGGCGGCGTCCGGTTTGCGGACGCCCAGGGCGCAGGACTCCAGCAGGGCGGAGAACAACGGCTCGACGCCCGCCTCCCGCAGGGCCAGGCGGCGGGTGAGGACGGTGTTGCTGCCGAGCAGGAGCCGTTTCCCCCGGCCCTGCAGGAGGCGTAACGCCGGGATGACCGCCGGGTCGACCGGCCGCATGCCCAGGTGCGGCACTTTGGGGGTGTCCGGTTCGGTGAGGGT
>NZ_BAABDO010000186.1:0-7783 GCF_039539665.1 Actinomadura keratinilytica | reverse complement strand
AAGACCGCCAGTTCCTTCCAGGCCGCCGTCACGTTGGCCGCCCTGCTGATGCGGCCATGACACTTTGACGACACGCCCTAGGTGTGCTGTTCGGACAGGTTGGTGACACGGTCGGCCGGGGTTTGGCCTGCGATGCCGGTGTGGGGTCGGTGGTGGTCGTACCAGTCCAGCCGGTCGCCGAAGGCGGCCTGTCGTTCGGTTTCTGAGGTGTAGGGCTGGTGGTAGGCCCATTCTTCGAGCAGGGTGCGGTGGAAGCGTTCGACCTTGCCGTTGGTCTGGGGCCGCCAGGGCCGGGTCCAGCGGGGGCTGATGCCCAGTTGGGCGCAGGTGGTGCGCCAGGTGGTCTTGGTGTAGGCCCAGGCGTTGTCGGTCAGGACGCGTCGGATGGTGATGCCGCGGGCGGCGGACCAGGCCGTGGCGCGGGCCGGGAACGCGGCGCAGGTGGCGGCGGTCTCATCGGTGAGGGCCTCGGTGTAGGCCGGGCGGGAGTGGTCGTCCAGGGCGGTGTGCAGGTAGATGTGGTCGGCCCCATCGCGGTGCCGGTCAACGCGGCCTGCGGCGCGCCCGAGGACCCTGTGCCCGCCGCCGTCGGGGATGCGGCCGAGCCTTTTGACGTCGATGTGGACCAGGTCGCCGGGGCGTTGGTGCTCGCAAGCGGCGGATGGGTTCGCCGGTGGCCCGGTCGCAGGCGGCCAGGGGCGGCAGGCCGTGGCGGGTCAGGATGCGGTGCGCGGTGGAGGGGGCGATGCCGGTGCGGGCGGCCGGGCGGAGTGGGCCGATGCGGTGCGCCCGGCGCAGGGCGGGCACCTGCGCCTCGAGGCGCGGTGGTGTCCGGTTGGGGCTGTGATGCGGGCGGCCGGGTGCGGTCGTGCATGCCGGCGGCGCCCGGCTGCCGGTAGCGGGCGGCCCACCGTGCGGCGGTGGTGTGGCTGACGCCGAAGCGTTCGGCGGCCCGGCGCAGCGGCCGGCCGTCTTCCACGACACACCGGGCCGGGCGCAGGCGTCCGGTCGGGGTCAAGGGGGCGTTGCGGTGGGACACGAGGGCCTCCTGGACGTCGGTGCAGATTCGCAATCCACACCGAAACCAGAAGGCCCTCGCCTCGTTCAAGAACCACCCAAGGCGTGTCGCCTGTCACCAACGTCTCCGAACAGCACACCTAGCGGGTGCTCAGCCGGTGCACTGTGCCGAGGAGGTCGGCGTGCACACCCGTGACCGCGGCCGCAAGCGCCACCGGATCGACGCAGGCGTCACAGGTACGTAGCCCTGGTAGCACGCTCCGTGCACGTGTGCTTTTCTTCCTGGTAGTCCGACAAGACTGCGCCTCGGGAGAGGACTATGGGCAAGCACGACAACAGCGGCGACCGCCACCGCCCGGAGAAGGGCATCCCCCCGGACAGGAAGGACGACGACAACACCGGCGGCGGCGGAAAGCGCGGCAAGTGAACACCTCCCCCGACCGCGGTACGGCGGCGCCCGTCGAACTGATCGATCGGCTGGCCGACCGGCTCAGTGCCGCCGGGGATTTGACCCGTCCCGAGTGGCGGGACGCGTTGCACGCCGTTCCCCGCCACCTGTTCGTGCCCAACCGGGCCTGGTGCGTGCCCGACGGGCCCGCCGAGGTCGCGGGGCACGCGATCGACCGGGACGCCGACCCCCGGGGGTGGTGGGACGCCGCGTACGCCGACGCGGCCATCATCACCCAGGTCGCCGACGGCGACGGCGACCCCGCCACCGGGGAGGGGGCGTGGACGTCGTCGCTGTCGGCTCCCGGCGCCGTCACCGCGTTCCTGGAACTGCTGTACCCGCTGGATGGGCACCGGGTGCTGGAGATCGGCACCGGCACCGGGTGGACGGCCGCGCTGCTGTCGGCCCGGCTCGGCGACGAGCACGTCACCACGATCGAGGTCGATCCTGCGGTGGCCGAGCAGGCCGCGGCGAACCTGCGCACGGCCGGATACAAGCCGCGGCTGATCATCGGGGACGGCGCCGACGGCGCACCCGACGGCGCCCCCTACGACCGGGTGCACGTCTCCTGCGGTGTCACCACGGTGCCGTATGCGTGGGTGCAGCAGACCCGCCCCGGCGGGGTCATCGTGCTCCCCTGGATGCCCGAGTGGCAGGGAGGGCACAAGGTCCGCCTCGCGGCGGTCGGCGACGGCCGCGCCATCGGCCGGTTCCACGGCTCGGCCTCGTACATGATGCTGCGCGCCCAGCGCAGCACCGGACTGCACGTCCCGGACGACCCCGCCGCCGCGCCCGGGGCGGAGGAGACGGTGACCCTGCTGGACCCGCGCTCGGTTGTCGGCGACTCCTACGGCGCCGACGTCGCCATCGCCGGCATGCTGCCCGACGTGATGGGCGACGCACACCGCGACGGCGACGGCTGGTGTCTGCTGTTGGCCGACACCGCCGGGACGTCCTGGGCGCGCTGCCGACACCGGCCCGGCGCGCGGGAGCACCTCGTCCACCAGGCCGGGCCGCGGCGGCTGTGGGACGAGGTCGCCGACGCCTACCTGCGCTGGGTCGGCTGGGGCAGCCCGCCGCGAAGCCGGTTCGGTCTGACGGTGGACACAACGGGTCAGCACATCTGGCGGGACGACCCGGGCAACATCGTCACAGGCTCATAGACAGCGAGCGCGCCCCGCACGGCAGGCGGACAGTCCCTGCCGAGCGGGGCGCAATCCGTGACCGAGAGCGAGACCCCGCGCAAGGCGTTGAGACGGCCCGACCGCTGGCGAGATCGAACGCGTCACCGGGCTACTCGCCAAGGCCGTCAACGACCAGTAGAAACCACGTCCCCGCCCACGGCATCCCGGGCATGCTCACGCCTATCAAGGGGTGTCGTGGGCGGCCGCCAGAACAACATCCGCCAACCGCTCGGCCGCGTCCGGGCGGCCGTGGTCACGTGCCCGCGCGGCCATCGCCGCCCGCCGCCCCGGATCGGTCAGCAGCGGCGTCGCAGCCGCCTGCACATCCGCCGCTGACACCTCCCCCAGCAACGCCACCGCAGCGCCCGCGTCCGCCAGGTGCCGGGCGTTGTGAGCCTGCTCGTTCCCGGCCGACGACGCCAGCGGGATCAGCACCGCGGCCTTGCCCAGTGCGGTCAGCTCGGCGATCGTCCCGGCCCCGGACCGGGAGATCACCACGTCCGCCAACGCCAGCACGTCCGGCAGCTCGCCGCCCATGTACCCGGTCAAAAAGTACCGGCCCGCCGCCTCTACCGGCAGCCGCGCCGTCTGCCGCCGCAACAGCTCCAGGTCGCCGGGCCCGCACTGGTGCACCACGTTGGCCTGCTGCAGCAGCCACGGCAGGATCTCCACCACGAGGCTGTTGATCTGCTGCGACCCCTGCGCACCCCCGGTGACGTACACGGTCGGCCGGCGCGGGTCGCACCCGCGCAAGCCCAGCGCCTCGACACCCCTGCGAGGGTCGCCCGCCAACAGGTTCGGCCGCACCGGGTTGCCCGTCACCACCGCTGTCGCCCGTGACGCAGGCGGCAACAGCTCCAGCGTGGACGGCGACGACACCGCGACCCTGGCCGCCACCCTGGCCAGCGTCCTGTTCGCCAGCCCTAGCCGGACCGTCTGCTCGTGCACCACCAGCGGCCGCCGGCACATCCAGGCCGCAAGTCCCACGGGGACGGCGACGTACCCACCGGTGGCCAGCACAACGTCCGGCCTGTGCTCGGCGATGACCGAACGGGCCTACGCGACCCCCAACGGCACACGCCCCATGTCCCGCATGTTCGCGGGTGACACCATGCGCAACGGGTTGGCGGCCCGGCGGATCCTCCCGGTCGCCACGGCAGCGAACCTGATCCCCTCCGATTCGGCAACCCGCTCCTCCAGGCTGCCGGCGGCGCCGACCCACAGAACGTCCAGCATCCCGGCGCCCACCCGGGCCTGCACGGTTCTCACCGTGGTCAACGCCGGATAGGTGTGGCCGCCGGTGCCGCCGCCGGTGACGACCAACCGCAGCCCGCGACCCGACATCCGCGGGGACACAGAGCTAGCCGTATTCAAAGGGCACTCCAGACATTCGACGGTGACGGAACAATCACCGTTTGTGGCCGACGCCTACAGTAACCTGAGTCGCCGTGGCTCGCCGTATGGCCCACGGTGTCACTGGGCTGCCCGTTGGAAACGGACGGGGAAGAGCAATGCTCCATACGACCCGATGACGTGGCGTGGCCCTGCGCCGTAGCCTGAAGGGCGTGTCCACCTCCAAGGGGCGCAGGGCCTGCCCCGCAGGCTAACACCGCGCCCATTGAATCCCTAGGCCGCGATGACTCGCGCCGGAAAGGGGAAACAGTTGAGCGAGTTCAAGACAGTGGGCGAGCGGATCAGGGCAGCCCGCAAGACCCGCGGACTCACCGCGCAACAGGTCGCCGACGCAGCCAACATCGCCACCTCAACGCTGTATGCGTACGAGAACGGCACCCGCACCCCGTCCACCAGCATGATCGTCAAGCTGGCGCAGGTGCTGCGTGTCGGCCCCGAGCGGCTGCACGGGCAGCCGTACTGGAACGGCGCCGAGGCCGAGGACGGCGTCCAGGCCGTCATCCCGGACCTGCGCCGTCTCATGATCTGCTACGACACCCCAGACGACCGGGACACCCCGCCTCGTCCGCTGGAAGTGCTCATCACCGAGATGAAGCACGTATCACGGATGCGGCGGGACGGACAGTACGCGCCCATGGGAGCGCTGCTGCCCGACCTGCTCAACGAGCTCACTCACGTCGCGCTCAGCTCGACCGGCCACAAGCAGGAGAAGGCGTTCTGGTGGCTGGCCCTCGGCTACCGAGCGGCCAACAGCCTCGCCCACAAGCTCGGGTACCACGACCTGAGCTTGACCGCGATCGAACGAGTCCGCTGGGCAGCAAGCCGCTCGGCCGACCCTTACATGGAGTTCATCGCGGACTACCTGCTACTCGGGGCGATGCTCCGGCAGGGCACGTGGAAGGCCGCCACCCGCCTCATGCAGCAGCTGGAGTCGCGCATCCACCGCCTGACCGACGGGAGGTTCGACGACACCAGCCGGGGTCTGCTCGGCAGCGTGGTCCTCAAACGCGCAGCGGTCGAGGCACGCGAGGGACGGATCGACCCAGCGATGCGCGCGCTAGAAGAGGCCGAGGAAATCGCGGCGGCCTCCAGGAACGTCGACGGCATCTACTACGAGACATCATTCGGCCCGTCGAACATCAAGATCCACGAAGTGTATGTGCTTCGTGAACTCGGCGACGATGAAGGCGCCGTGCAGAGCGCCGCCGGCTTCGAGCCCCCCGAGGAACTCCCCGGGGAGCGCAGATCGCACCACTTCATCGACCTGGCGGCCGCGCAGCTGGCCACTGGTGACAAGGCCGCGGCCTTCAACTCGCTGCAGAGAGCGCGACAGATCGCCCCCAACCACACCAGATTCCACCCGACAACCCGTCACACCGCCGCTGCGCTGGTGCGCGCGGACCGCAACAGCCACGACAGCATCGCCGGTTTCGCACGCTGGAGCGGCGTTATCTGATCCGCCCGCCGAGTCAAGAACCGACACCTATACAACCTGTATAGTTCCCGGCGCCACGGCGCGGCAGTCTCTTCATCACTCCCCGTCACGGAAGGAGACTGCCGTGCCGTCCCCGTCTTTGACGGCTGCTTACCGGGCCGAGCTCGAATGGCTCGCCTCCGCCGACGACCACGACCGGGTCACCAACTGGTGGAAGAACGCCGGTGTCGCCATGCTCAACGTCGGCATGCGCTGGGACGTCGTCAAAGTCGGTGCCGACCAGGGCCGCCGAGCGGTCGACGCGCTGCCCAGCGGCAGTGCCATGTGCGACCCGGTCGACGGCTACGTCTACGTTTTCGTGCCGCTCAACACCTCGGCCACCTGGGACGTTCCCGGCACCGAATGCCTTGACCGAACCTGCTGGTTGTGGGTTCCGTCCCCCGAGCGTGCCTCACCCGCAGGCCCGTACTGGCTCCGCCTGGATGGTCTGGCCGACCCGGCCCAGCTGAGATTGCTCCTGAGACACGGCGTCACACACCCCGATGACGAGTCGGAGCAGGCCACCACCGCTGTCGCCCTCACCACCGGCGGCTAGGACCAGACGGCCAACGGATTCAGCCGGGCGCGGCCCCCCACACGGCCGCGCCCACTCACACAAGAAATCGACCCCGGGCCGCTGCGCCAACAGCGGTAAGCCCCGGGGCCTCGCCGGATGCTGGAGATCCGACTTCTTATGTCACATTATCCACCACCAGGCTGGCTCGACATCGCCCAAGCCCTCGCCGGCCCCTGCGAAGACGCCAGCCTGATCGTTTCCGCCTGGGGCCGCGACGCGGAGGCCCCACTGGCCGCCGGCTGCCGCTGGGAGGCGGTCCAAGCCCCCGCACGGCTCGGGCGGGCGGTCCTCTCCCACGGACACACCCTCGGCAAGGGCGTGGAAACCGGTTCCTGGCCGGTGTTCTGCGGCCCGAACGACGACGACCAGGTGTTGTTCTTCTTCCTCGTGCCGCCCGGCACCGCCCAGCGTTGGAGTGCCCCCCACACCGTCTGCCTATACCAGGGAGAAGAAGTAGCGGTCCCGGCGCCCACGGTGGAGGGCCCCTGCAACGACCTGCACCCTGCCGTCGACGTCACGCGCTCCACCGTGACGGTTGGGCACTGGATCCAGACCCCGCACCTCACCCCCAAGGGGGAAATGGTCCTCGCCGAGCCCCACTTGCTGGCGCAGGGCCTTGAGACCGCCCTCGAACACGCGGGGGCGGTGGGATGACCGGCCACCCCTCCCACGACGGACCCCCTGACGTGCGGGACCTGCCCCCGTACGCCCAGCTGTACAGCCCGGAGTTCCACGCCGACCCGGAGGCCGCCTGGCAGCGGCTCCGCGAGGGCGGCCGGGTCGCGTGGGTGGCACTCCAGCCCGGCGTGCTCACGCTGCTGGTGCTGGATCACAATCTGATCGTGTCCTTCTCCCGGGACACCACGAGGTGGACCCGCAAAACCACTCGATGGAACGGGTGGGGCCTGGTCGACAACTCGGAGATCGCGGCGATGATCTCCGAATGGCGCAACATGCTGTTCGCCGAGGGCCCCGAACAGATCGGCTGCGCACCCCTGTGGAAGCGGCCCTCAAAGAGGCCGACATGGACCAGTTGCGGGTCCACGTCGAGCAGGCCGCCATGGACTTGATCGGTCGGTTCGCCCCTTACGGTCAGGCCGACCTGGTCGGCGAGTTCGCGGTCGCGCTGCCGCTGACCGTGATGTCCAGGCTGTTCGGCCTGGACGAGATGGACCGGTTGCGCCTGCCGGACATCATGCGGCGGATCTGGGACGCTGACGACGCGGGTCGGGCGGCCGACGACCTGGTGCGCCTCATGGACGCCACCGTTCGGCGGCACCAGCAGGGCCTCGGCCACGGCCCGCTCACCAAAGCCCTAGTCGAACGGCCCGGCGGGCTTTCCCACGACGAGCTTGCAGGCACGTTGGTGCTGATGGTCGGCGCAGGCAGCCAGCCCGCAGCCAACCTCATCGCCAACACGGTCGCGGAACTCCTCACCGACCCCCAGCTTCACGCCGACGTGATGTCCGCGGCCGTACCAGTCGCGGACGCGGTGCACCACACGCTGTGGGCGCGGCCGCCGATCGCGCACTACCCGCCTGTGGTCGCCCGCTGCGACGTCACCATCGACGGCGTCACCATTCCGCGGGGCACGCTGGTGCTGCTCGGACTGGGCCCCGCCGGACAGCGGATCCACCAGGACCACGGCCGTCCGCTCCACAACCGCGCCT
>NZ_BAABDO010000185.1:0-7920 GCF_039539665.1 Actinomadura keratinilytica | reverse complement strand
CGTCCAACTCCGCAAACGACCACACCCGACCCCCATCGACCACCGCCACCGCACCAGGCACCGCATCCACCCGCTCCTCGAACAGGTCCACGACGGAGCGGGCGGTGCCCGGGGCGGTGGTGTTGTTCCAGTCGGTCAGTACGGTGCGGCGTTCGTCGGCGTCCAGGAGCCCGATCCGGCCGACGGGCGTGTCCGCATCGGCGGCGAACTGTTCGAGGATGTGCACCAGGCGCCGGGCGAGGGAGGCGGCGGTGGGCTCGTCGAACAGGTCGGGCCGGTAGTCCAGTTTCAGTTCGAGCTCGGTGAACGGCGCGACGGCCAGGGTGAGCGGGTAGTGGGAGACGTCCCGGTCGCCGGTCACCTCGACGCGCAGGCCGCCGCTGGGCGGCGCGGCCGCGTCCACGGGGTAGTTCTCGTAGATCAGGAGGGTGTCGAAGGCGGCGCCGGGGCCGGCCTGGCGCTGGATCTCGGTGAGGCCGAGATGCTGGTGGGCGATCAGCCCGGCCTGGCGTTCCTGCAGGTCGGCCAGGAGGTCGGCGACGGTCGCGGCCGGGTCGAGCGGCACCCGGACCGGGACGGTGTTGATGAACAGGCCGAGCATGTTCTCGGCGCCGGGCAGGTCGGCGGGGCGGCCCGAGACGGTGGCGCCGAACACGACGTCGTCGCGGCCGGTGAGGGCGGCGAGCAGCAGCGCCCACGCGCCCTGCACCACGGTGTTGACCGTCAGGCCGCGGGCGCGGGCCGTGTCGCGCAGGGCGCCGGTCAGGGTCGCGTCCGCGCGGGCGGTGACGCTGCGCGGCATGACCGGGACGCCGGGGGCGGCGGCGGGGGCGACGAGGGTCGGGCCGTCCAGTCCGGCGAGGGCGCGGCGCCAGTGCTCCCGCGCGTCGGCCTTGTCCTGGCGGGCCAGCCACTCCAGGTGCGACCGGTAGGGGATGACCGGGGGGAGCACGTCCGGGTCGCCGCCCGCCCCGTAAACGGTCCACAGCTCGCGCATCAGCACCGCGAACGACCAGCCGTCCAGGAGGATGTGGTGCATGGTGATGACGAGCCGGTGGCGGTCGTCGGCCAGCCGCAGCAGGTGCAGGCGCAGCAGCGGCGGTTCGGCCAGGTCGAACCGGCGGGCCCGGTCCTGCGCGGCGAGCGTTTCGGCCTGCGTGTCGGGGCGGTCGGTGCCCGACAGGTCCGTCTCGGTCCACGGGACGGCCACGTCACCGGCGACGACCTGCACCGGGTGGTCGGCTCCGGCGGGCCGCCGGAACGCCACGCGCAGGCTGGCGTGCCGGGCCATCACGGCGTCAAAGGAGCGGCGCAGCAGCGCGGCGTCCAGGGGTCCGTGCAGGTCGACGGTCTGCTGGATGGTGTAGACGTCGGGGATCCGGTCGTCGTAGGCGGCGTGGAACAGCAGACCTTCCTGCAGCGGCGCGGGGGGCCAGACGTCGGCGAGCGCGGGGACGGTGCGTTCCAGCTCCTCGACCTGGGTCTGGTCCAGGGTGACGAGGGGGAAGTCCGACGGGGTGTGGCCGCCCGCGGCGTGGTCGGCCAGTTCGGTGAGGACGGCCGTCCACGCGTCGGCGAGTTCCCGCACGGCCGTGTCGGTGAGCAGGTCCTCGGGCCAGGTGAGGGTGAGGGTGAGCCGCGGCCCGTCGGGCAGGTCGCGGACCAGGCCCGCCGCCTCCAGGGCGTGCGTGGCGGCCAGCGCGGCGTCCGCGCCTCCGGCCAGGCCGATGCCGGTGGGCTGCCACGGCCGGTCGTCGGCGTCGCCTGCGGCGGCGAAGCGGCCGAGGTAGTTGAAGCCGATCTGCGGCACCGGCAGCGCGGCCAGCTCGGCGGCGGTGTCGGGGTTGAGGTGGCGCAGCAGCCCGTAGCCGAGCCCGTCGGACGGCACCGCGCGCAGCTGCTCCTTGACGCGTTTGACGGCGCCGTCCGGGTCGGCGGGGTCGCCCGGGTCCAGGCGCACCGGGTAGGTGGTGGTGAACCAGCCGACCGTCCGCGACAGGTCCAGCGTCTCCGGGGACCGGCCGTGCCCTTCGACCTCGACCAGCAGTCCGGCGCCGGGCTCGGCGCGGCGGCGGACGACGGCGCAGGCCAGCGCGGCGAGCAGGATGTCGTCGACGCCCGCGTGGAACGCTTCGGGCAGGCGCGTCAGCAGCGCCTCGGTGACGGCGGGCGGGACGGTGGTCTCGGTCCGCTTCAGCCGGGCGGCCAGGTCGCGGTCCGGGTCGAGCGGACGGTCGCCGAGGAGCGGTTCGGGGGCCCTCAGCGTGCCGGTCCAGTGCGGCAGTTCGGCGAGGCGGTCGGGGCCGGCGGCCTGCTCGGCGAGCGTGCGGGCCCAGTGCCGGTACGACACCGGGACGGGCTGCAGGGCGCGTCCGGCGTAGGCGTCGGCCAGGTCGGGCAGCAGGATCCGCCAGGACACGCCGTCGACGGCGAGGTGGTGGATCACCCACAGCAGCAGCCCGGCGCGGCCCGGGCCCGCGTCGAACCAGACGACGCGGGTCAGCTGCCCGGAGCCGGGGTCGAGGCTGCCGCCGGCCCGCCGCATCCACGCGGCCACGGTGTCGTCGTCGGTGCCTTCGACGTGCTGGACGACGTCGGCGGCGTCGACGGCGCCCCGGCCGGGGACGACCAGTTCGTCTCCGTCCAGCCGGGCCCGGAGCATGTCGTGGTGGTCCAGCACGGTCTGCACGGCGCCGCGCAGCCGGGCCGGGTCCAGGTCCGCCGGGGCGGTGAGCAGCATCGACTGGAAGTACTCGCCGGTCAGGGCGGTGCGTCCGGCCCGCGCGGCGATCTCGCGTGCGACCGGCGGCAGCGGCAGCCGCCCCTCCCCCGCCGCCTCCGCGCCGGGCGCGTTCCGGTCCGCGGCCTGCTCGGCGGCGCCGAAGTCGGCGACGGCGGCGAGCGCGGCCGGTGTGCGGTGCTCGAACACCTGCCGGGCGGTGAACCGCACCCCGGCGCGGCGGGCCCGCGACACCAGCAGCATCGACATGACCGAGTCGCCGCCGAGCGCGAAGAACCCGTCGTCGGCGCCGACCCGGTCGAGGTTCAGCACGTCGGCGAACAGGTCGCACAGCAGCCGCTCCCGCGGGTCGCGGGCCTCCCGGCCGCCGGCGAGCGCGGCGAAGTCGGGGGCGGGCAGCCGGGACCGGTCGAGCTTGCCGTTCACCGACAGCGGCAGCTCCGGCAGCTCCACGAACGCGGCCGGGACCATGTGCTCGGGCAGCCGTTCGGCCAGGTAGGCGCGCAGCTCCGCGGTGTCGGCGCCGCCGCCGGCGGCCGGGACGACGTAGCCGACGAGCAGCCGGCCGCCCGGCCCGTCGTCGCGGGCGACCACGGCGGCCTGCGCGACGCCGCCGTGCCGGGCGAGCACGGCCTCGATCTCGCCGGGTTCGATGCGGAACCCGCGGATCTTGACCTGTTCGTCGGCGCGGCCGGCGAACTCCAGCTCCCCGCCGGGGGTCCAGCGGGCCAGGTCGCCGGTGCGGTACATGCGTTCGCCCGGCGCGCCGAACGGGCAGGCCACGAACCGTCCGGCGGTGACGCCGGGCCGCCGCACGTAGCCGCGGGTGATGCCGGCGCCCGCCACGTACAGTTCGCCGACCGTGCCGGGCGGCACCGGCTGCAGGCAGTCGTCCAGGACGTACACCCGCACGCCCGCGATGGGCCGGCCGAGCGGCACGGTGCCGGGGATCTCGGGCGGGCAGGTCCAGCAGGTGACGTCCACGGTCGCCTCGGTCGGCCCGTACTCGTTGTAGAACGTGCGGCCGGGCGCGAAGCGGCGCAGCAGGTCCGGCCCGCACGCCTCGCCCGCGGTGATCAGCCGGGTGACGGTGCGCAGCGCCGCCGGGTCGAGGGTGTCCAGGACGGTGGGGGTGAAGGTGGCCGAGGTGACGGCGAGGTCCCGCACCTCCTGCCCGAGGTCGCCGTCGCGGGAGGCGACGCACAGGGTCGCGCCGGACGTCAGCGCGGGGAAGATCTCGCACACGGACGTGTCGAACGACACCGACGCGAACTGCAGCACCCGGTCGCCGGGTCCGAACCCGTAGGTGGAGCTGCGCCACGTCACGTAGTTCACCGCGCCCGCGTGCGGGACGACGACGCCCTTGGGTTCGCCGGTGGACCCGGACGTGTAGATCACGTAGGCGGGGTGGGCGGGCAGCAGCGGGGCCGTCCGGTCGGCGTCGGTGGGCGGGGTGTCCGGCCGGTCGGCGATCGCGGGGTCGCCCCAGTGCAGCAGCGGAACGCCGGCGGGCAGCACGGGGGCGGTCGCACCGGTGCAGACGATCACGGCGGGGTCGGCGTCGGCCACCATGGCGGCCAGCCGCGCCGCCGGGTAGCCGGGGTCCAGCGGCAGGTAGGCCGCACCGGCCTTCAGCACGCCCAGCAGGACGGCGAACAGTTCGGGCGAGCGTTCCAGCGCCACGCCGACGATGCGTTCCGGGCCGGCGCCGCGGGCGATCAGCTCGTGGGCGACGCGGTTGGCGGCCGCGGCGAGTTCGGCGTAGGTCCAGGTGGCGGCCCCGGCGGTGACGGCGGGGGCGTGCGGGGTGCGGGCCGCCTGCCGTTCCAGCAGGTCCACCAGGGTGCCGCCGGGTGCCGGCCGTCCGGTGGCGTTCCAGTCGGCGAGGACGCGGCGGCGTTCGCCGGAGTCGAGCACGTCCAGCGCGGCGACGCGGGCGCCGGGGTCGGCGGCGAACCGGTCGAGGATCCGCAGCAGCCGGCCGGTGAGCCGCCGGGCGTCGTCGCCGGTAAAGGCGTCGGGCCGGTAGTCCAGGCGCAGTTCCAGGTCGTCGCCGGTGTTGACCACCAGCGTCAGGGGGTAGTGCGCGGCGTCCCGGATCTCCCCGCGGGTCAGCCGCAGCCCGCCGGCGACCGCCGGGCCCGCCGGGTCGGCCGGGTAGTTCTCGAACGCCAGCAGCGCGTCGAACACGGCGCCCGGCCCGGCGTGCCGCTGGATCTCCGGCAGCCCCAGATGCTGGTGCGCCAGCAGTTCGGCCTGCCGCCGCTGAAGGTCGTCCCACACCGCTGCCACGGGCCGGGCGGGGTCCAGCGTCACCCGCACCGGAACCGTGTTGATCAGCAGGCCGAGCATGCGCTCCACGCCCGGCACCTCGGCGGGACGGCCGGAGACGGTCGCGCCGAACACCACGTCGCGGCGGCCGGTGAGCTTGCCGATCAGCACCGCCCACGCGGCCTGCACCAGGGTGTTGACGGTCAGCCCGCGGGCCCGCGCGGCGTCGCGCAGCGCCCCGGTGAGCCGTTCCCCGGCCCGGACGGTGACGCCGCGCGGCGGCACCGGGTCGGCGTCCCTGACGTCGGGGGCGACGAGCGTCGGCTCGTCCAGCCCGGCCAGGGCGTCCCGCCATGCCCGGCGGGCCGCGTCCCGGTCCTGCCGGGCCAGCCAGCCGAGGTAGTCGCGGGGCGAGGGCGCGGGGGGCGCCGCGGCCGGTGCGCCGCCCGCCTCGTAGGCCGCCCACAGCTCCTCCATCAGGATCGGCATCGACCAGCCGTCGAGCACGATGTGGTGCATCGTGACCACCAGCCGGTGGCGGCCGGGGCCGAGCCGGAGCAGCAGCAGCCGCAGCAGCGGCGGCGACGCCAGGTCGAAGCCGCGTTCCGCCTCCTCGGCGACCAGCCGCTCCGCCTCGTCCGCGGCGCCGCCCGGCACGTCCGCCTCGCGCCACGGGACGGCGACGCCGTCGGCGACCACCTGCACCGGTTCGCGCGCACCGGCCGGGGTGAGGAACCCGGCGCGCAGGCCGGCGTGCCGGTCGAGCAGCGTCTGCCACGCCCGGCGCAGGGCCGCCGCGTCGAGCGGCCCTTCGATGTCGAGGACGCGCTGGCTGATGTAGACGTCGGGGAGTTCCTCGTCGTAGCCGGCGTGGAACAGCAGCCCCTCCTGCAGGGGCGTCACCGGCCACACGTCCGACAGCCCCGGGACGGCGCGTTCCAGCTCCTCCACCTGGTCCTGTCCCAGGGGGACGAGCGGGAAGTCGGACGGGGTGTGGCCGCCTGCGGCCGGGTCTTCGGCGTGCGCGGCCAGGCCCGCCAGCATCGCCGCCCACGCGTCGGCCAGCGCGCGGACGGCCGTCTCGGTCAGCAGCCGCCGCGGCCACGTCAGCCCGAGGACCAGTTCGGGGCCGCCCGGCAGGTCGTGGACGACGCCCGACACCTCCAGCACGTGCCCGGCCGCCATGCGCGGGTCGGCGCCGCCGCCGAGGCCGGTGCGGTCCACCGGCCGCCAGTACCGCGCTTCATCACCGGAGGGGCCTGCGGCGAGGCGGCCGAGGTAGTTGAAGCCGATCTGCGGTGCGGGCAGGTCCGCCAGTTCGGCGGCGGTGTCGGGGTTCAGGTAGCGCAGCAGCCCGTAGCCGAGGCCGTCGGACGGGACGGCGCGCAGCCGCTCCTTCACCCGCTTGATCAGCTCGCCCGCGGCGGGGCCGCCCGCCCGCACGTCGCCGGGGTCGGCTTCCGGGACGGGCAGCCTGACGGGGTGCACCTCGGTGAACCAGCCGACGGTCCGCGACAGGTCCATCCCGTCGCGTCCGTGCCCTTCGACGTCCACGAGGACGCCCGCCGCCCGGTAGTCCGGGCGGGTCTCGGCGAGCGCCGCGGCGAAGCCCGCCAGCAGGACGTCGTCGACGTTCGCGTGGAACGCCGCGGGCAGCCGGGTGAGCAGCGCCCCGGTCACCTCGGCCGGGACGGTCACCGTCACCTGGCGCAAGGTGGTGACCTTGTCCACGTCCGGGTCGAGCGGATGGTCGCCCAGGGCCGGTTCCGCGCCGTCCAGCAGCGCCGTCCAGCGCGGCAGCTCGGCGACGCGTTCCGGCGCGCCGGCCTGCTCGGCGAGATCCAGGGCCCACTGCCGGAACGACACCGGCACCGGCTCCAGGTCCGTGTCCGGCGACTCGTAGGCCGCGGCCAGGTCGGGCAGCAGGATCCGCCACGACACCCCGTCCACGACCAGGTGATGGATCAGCCACAGCAGCCGCCCGTCCTCCCGCGGACCGGCGTCGAACCAGACCAGCTGCGTCATGACCCCGTTGGCCGGGGCGAGCCGCGCGGCGGCCGCGCGGACCTGCTCGTGCACCGGCTCGTCCGCCGGCACCCGCCGCAGCGGCGGCGCCTGCGCGGGCACGCCGCGTTCGGGCACCACGAGTTCGAGGCCGTCGAGCCGGGCGCGGAGCATGTCGTGCCGGTCCATGACCGCCTGCACCGCGCGCGCCAGCCGATCGGCGTCCAGCCCCGGGGGCACCGCGATCAGCATCGACTGGAAGAACTCGCCGTCCAGGGCCGCCGGGCCGGACCGCTCCGCCGCCTCCCGCATCACCGGCGGCAGCGGCATCCGGCCCGTCGCGGCGGGCGCGTCCGAGTCGGCGGCGCCGTCCAGCGGCTCGGCCACGACCGCCAGCGCCGCCGGAGTGCGGTGCTCGAACACCTGCCGCGCGGTGAGCACCAGCCCCGCGCGCCGGGCCCGGGCCACCAGCAGCATCGACATGATCGAGTCGCCGCCCAGCTCGAAGAACGAGTCCTCGGCCCCGACCTGCTCCAAGCCGAGGATCTCGGCGAACAGGCCGCAGAGGGCCTCTTCGGTGGGGGTGGCGGGGGCGCGGCTCGTCGCCTTGCCCGCGAAGTCGGGGGCGGGCAGGGCGGCCCGGTCCAGCTTGCCGTTGACGGTGAGGGGGAAGTCCTCCAGCTCGACGAACGCGGACGGGATCATGTGTTCGGGCAGGTGCGCGGCCGCGAACTCGCGCAGGACGGCGGCGTCGGTACCGCCGTCCGCCGGGACGACGTAGGCGACGAGGCGGCCGTCGTGCACCGCCACCGCGGCGCGGTCGATGGTCTCGTGCTCGGTCAGGACGGCCTCGACCTCGCCGGGTTCCACCCGGAAGCCGCGGATCTTGACCTGTTCATCCGCTC
>NZ_BAABDO010000184.1:0-8102 GCF_039539665.1 Actinomadura keratinilytica | reverse complement strand
GACCGGAGCATCTGAACATCACCGACAGCAACCGCAGGTTACGGAGAAAAGCTCACTGAGAGGCTGATGCGACAACAGGGCGAACAGCATCTCGTCATTCGGTTCGTGCGGCCCCCGGCGACCGGCGAATGCGGTATCGGCGGTCTCGACGAGCAGCTCGACCACATGCGCCGCCATCAGGTACTCGCCGAACGTGGCGTGCATGAATTCATAGGACGATCTGCGCCCGTCATCGGCCTGGACCGTACGGGCCTCGGCGGCGTGCACGAAGAAGAACCGGCCGATGAGCCGCCGCCCGAGTCCGGCGTTCCGGCCCGGTCCGGGTGAATCGCCTTCCAGAGCCGCCAGGTCGGCGCCCAGTTCGATGTCGGTCACGTCTTGCCGTCCCCGGTTGAACATGGCGAACGAGGCGATCGACAACCGCCACAGCTGGTCGTGCACCGCCTCCTCAACGACGTCCGGGCGCGCTCCGGACAGCGTCTTGGCGACCTCGCGCTGGGTGAAGGTCTCCAGCAGGCGCCGGTAGAGGACGGCTTCCGACGCCTCGCTCTCCAGGGGCGGAAGGGACGGATCGGCGCAGTACAGGGCCAGCATCAGCAGCAGGAGCGGTTGGCTCGCCAGTTCGGGTTGAGCCGACGCGGTGTCCAGGGTCAGCGCACGGATCCGTCCCGACTCGATCGCGGCGGCATTGACCTGATTCCAGACGCTGATCCATGTGGCGATCTGGTCACCATCGAAGTTCTCCAGCTTGACCACGGGCGTGCCGGTGGGGATGCGGACGCGGTCGGCCACGACCGTGCGGGACGTCACGACGACGACCACGGGCCGTTCCTGCTCGGCCTCGCGCCGCTGGAAGTCGACGACGTCCTGCAGGTAGGCGTTGCGGTCCCCGGCGGCCTGGATCAGTTCGTCCAGCCCGTCGAGCAGGACGACGCGGATCGTGTGCGCGCTCTGGTCGGCCAGCTCCCACCAGTTGATCCGGCGGTGCGTGGCCTGGTCGAGGGCCTGCTGGATCTGGTCGTACACGGGCGCCCCGGCGTCGACGCGCCGCAGCGGGACGCGCACCACCGTGTACCCCGACGGCGGGAGCCGCGCGGCGAGCATCTCGGTCAGCAGACTCTTGCCCGCACCCGGATGCCCCAGGAGCAGCAGCGGGAGGCGCGTGGCCTCGGGGGTCGTCAGATGGGCCGCGAGCAGCAGGTCGATGTCGTCGTGGACGGGGCGTCGCCACCACCACGACTCGTCGGCGACGCGGGTGTCCACTCCCTCGGCGGCCAGCCGGTAGCGGGGGTTGACGAACGCCTCGCGCAGCGTGGGGAACGTCAGCTCGGGGCTGGCGCGCATGGCGTCGTGCGAGACGATGCGCTCGTCCAGGGCCCCGCGGTTGGCGCGGTGCAGAACGGCGCACAGATCGCGTTGCTCGCGTTCGGCGGCCATAAGGTGCAGCAGCGATTCCAGACGCGACAGCGCCGCCTTCTGACCTGTGAAGGCCGCCTCGATCTCGTCGCGCAGGTCGCGGATTCCGCTGCGGGTGGCGGCGTGCTCGCCGAGGGACGCCCAGACGAGGAACTCCGGCACGCTGGCGGCCATGCGCAGGTAGTGGGAGCGGTAGCGCTCCACCGCCGCCTCGACGAGCTCGTCGGTGAGCGGGCGGCCGACCGTCTCCCAGGCGGCCAGCCCGTTGAAGAACTCCCGGCTCCGCTGCCGGATCCGGTCCATCCACACCCGCACGCGCTCGGTGTTCTCCTCAAACCCGCACGTGGGCGAGGGCGCGGGCACCGGCCCCTCGTACAGATCGCTCAGCAGGTCCTCGCGCACGAGGCGGCGGTCGCCGAAGAGCAGGGCGCGGCGTTCGTCCTCGGTGACGGCCAGGCGCCTGAGTGCGTCCGCGCCCAGGTGCTCTTGCAGGGCCTCGAAGAACGCGGCGCCGACGAGGACGGTGTGTGCGGCGACGACCAGACGGTGGCGTTCGTGCCCTGCCGTGTCGTGCAGGCGGCCGGACGCGGTGTCGAGGATGCGCCGTACCAAGGACGTGGCCTCGTTCTTCTGGTCGACCCAGCCCCAGATCGCGGCGAGGCCGCCGAGCGGCGTCCCGGTGGCGGCGGCGACGCCTGCGCCCAGGATCACGCCGCCGAGAAGTCCGTTCAGCTTGTCGAGGCGGGAGCGGTCGTACTGGCCGAGGATGGTGAGCGCACCTTGGTAGGTGAGTGAGGGGTCTCGACGCACGCCGACAGCTTAGGTACGGCAATCGGCTCCAGACGGGCCGATCGCCGGAACCGGACGCGTCAGACGGGGGCGAGGATCTCGGCGAGGCGGTCCACGACGGGGCGGGACTGCAGGTGGAGGTGGGCGATGTCGAGCCCCTCGTCGCCGAGGACGACGAGGAGGTTCCGGTCGCGGACGGCGTAGACGACGATGTGGCCGCCGGAGCAGCGGATCGTCACCTCGCGCAGCTCGCCCATGCCGACCTCGTTGCCCGCGCTCTTGCTCAGCCCGAGCGCGGCGGCGGCCAGGGCGGCCAGCACCTCGGGGCGGACCTCGTCGGTGTCGGAGGCGACCGGCAGCCCGTCGGAGGAGGCGACCGCGGCGTCGGTCACGCCGGTCACCTGCTCGCGCAGGGCCCGCAGTTCGGCGAGTACGGCCTCGTTGTTCATCGTCCCCCCGTCTCAGACCCGCAGCTCGCCGTCGATGCGCCGCAGGTGGTGGCGTGCCAGGGCCAGGTTCGCCCGCTCGCGGTCGAGGACGAGGTAGAGGAACAGGCGGCTGCCGCCGGCGTTGGAGAGCAGCCGGATCAGGTGGTACTGGGTCTCCAGGGTGATGAGGATGTCCTCGATCGAGTCGTTGATCCGCAGCGCCTCCAGGGTGCGGAGCTTGGCCCGCACGACCTCGGCGCTCCGGGCCGCGGCGAGCTCCATGTCGACGTCCTCGGCGCTGCCGGACTCGCCGAGCGCACCGAGCGCCATCCCGCTGTCGTAGTCGACCAGCGCCGCCCCGAGCGCTCCGTCGATGGCCATCGTCTCCTTGAGCGCGGTTTCGATGTTCATCGGTCTTCCACCCCCTGAACCGGACCACTCAGCAGTGCCGGAGAACAACGTAACGATCTAGGACACCCGGGGCGAGGAGGATCGAGACTTTCGCAAATGTTATTTTCTACCTGTCCAATGAAAACACCGAAAGTAATCTTCGCCAACGCTGGGTGCCTGACCGCCCTGGGGCGCCTGGCATGATGTTTGCCACCGTCAGCAACCACAGAGCTGCGTTCGGCTGGAAGTGACGACGTGACCGCTTCTCCCACCACGCCCGCGGGGGCCGCAGCCGGCCGGCCGCCGGGCATTCTGATCTCGGCTCTCAGGCGCCGCGGCCAGGAGCGCTTCTCGGGGACCCTGCGCCTGGACGGCAACCCGGGCGGCACGGTGACCATGCGGGACGGCCTGATCGTCGCGGCCGCCACCCCCGCCGCGCCCGGCCCCGAGTCGCTGCTGCTGCGGTCGGGCCGCATCGCCGAGACCGAGTGGTCGCGGGCGTTCGCGGCGGCGGCCCCGGAGGGGCGGCTGCCGGACGAGCTGGTCGAGCGGGGCCTGCTCGGCGAGGTCGGCGTCGAGGTGCTGGCCCGGACGGCGGTCGTCGACGCGCTGTTCGCGATGGCGCTGACCGGCGTGCACACCTGCACGGTCGAATCCACCGACGCGGGCGGGCCGGGTCCGCTGGTGCCGGTCGAGCCCGGACTGGAGACCGACCGCCTGCTCCGTGAGATCACCCGGCGGCTGGAGGTGGCCGACGGCTGGCGCGTGCTGGACCTGACGGTGCGGTCCCGGCCGTGGGTCGTGCGCGACGAACCCGATCAGATCGTGGATGGGGCCCGGCGCGAGGTCCTCGGCCGCGTCAACGGACGGCGGACCCCGCGCGACATCGCCTTCACATTGGGCCGCGGCCTGTTCCCCGTCATGTCGGACCTGGCCATCCTGCTGCAGGACGGTTTCATCTCCCTCACCGAGGCCTCGGCCCCGCCGCCCGCACCCCCCGCACACCCGGTCACGCCCCGGCCCAGGCCCGTGCAGCTCGACGCTTCCGAACTCCCGAGGCGCTACCGAAACGGCAACGCCCCCACCGCCTGACGCGAGCCGCACCCCCGCGCCTACGGCGAGGCCGCGCTCGCGTTGTTCGGGAGGACGCCGGGCGGCGCCCAGGGTGAGCCCCCGACGCCGCCCCAAGACACACTGAACCGCCGCAGGGTCTGCGAGCCTCACCGCAACGAAAAAGGAGAACGACCGGCCGCAGGCTCCGCCTGTCAGGAACCCCCGGAAGCGCCGAGGCGCTCGACTTTGACGGCCGCGCCGTCCTTGGTACGGATGCTGCGTCCACCGAGCGGGGCCTTCAGTGCCACCGTTTTCGACACCTTCATCGTGCCGGGGATGCCTGCCGTGTCGTCCAGACGCAACCGGGGGTGGCAACGAGCCACGACCGTCACCTGGCCCGGCGCCTCTTCCGCCACTATCGAGCAGGCGAAATCCATCGGCATCCTGGCATGCACCTCGATGCTCCGCTCGTCCTTCGACACGACGACCTTGCTCACGGCCCTGTCGAACGAGACCGTCCTGCCGGCGACCCACGGGTACGCGAACGCCGCCCCGGCGCCCAAGACCAGGACAACGAGATTGAACCGCCACACCGGTTTCCTCCCTCAACCGGGGGTTCCATGGTCACCTCGATCAGATGCCGGCGGGCGCGCATTCAGATCACGACGTCCGACGTGGCAACCGACTCCTCACTCATCAGAGAGCCCTGCGCCGACGCGCCGCTCCCCCGCCCCCCGTCGTCGACGGACGCCGCCTCGCGGAACGGCAGGGTTGCCGTGGCACGCACCACCGGCCGCAGAAGACCCGCATCAGCCGGAGCACGAACGGCAGAACCCGCGAATCCATTTGACCGAAAACCTGGCTCTTCCGCCGTGGTATCGCAGGTCAGCAAGCATCGGCCCCGCGCACACGGGGATGGTTCGTTGAAACGGCGTCGCCCGCCGTGTGCACCAAGGTGCCGTCGAGCGGCATCCCCCCGGGACCTACAAGATCCCTTGCCACCACACGGCGCCTGGCGGACATGGATCACTGCACAGGCAGGTGCCATGTCAGCCGCGCGTCGCCGGTGCCGACCCAGACCGTCTGGACGCGTCCGTCGGTTCGGATTCGGAACCGCTCGAGCGGGGGACTGCCGATCTGCCGCCACTGGCCGATGGAGTCCTCGACCCGGTCCCACAAGGGGACGGGCCCGCTCTGCCGGACCGTCCAGCCACCGCCCGGCTCGGGGGTGAGCGAGGCGATCGACCCCGACCGCGTGTCGATGTAGTAGTCGACCCACGGGCCACCGACGACGCGCCGGGTCAGCCGCTGAGCGTCCGGCACGGCGAGCTGCACCACGAACGCGCCGGTCCAGTCCTGCCGGATGTCCGGCCCCACCGTGGCCGGCCGCGGGTCCGCGTCGGCGAGCGAGGCGATCATTTCGCTCGCCTGTTCATTGCTCAGCGGGGGCGCGGCGTGGGGGCGGGCGATCATGAACGAGATCGTGCCGGGGAGAAAGCGGCCCTCGGCGACGCCGTCCTCTCCGACCGTCAGCGACGCGAGGCCGTGGCCGTGCAGCCATCCGGACATCGTGACCAGGATGCGGCCGCCCGGCCGCGCCTGGGTCAGCCAGGACTGCGGGATGTGCCGGACCGAGCAGGTCGCGATGATCCGGTCGTAGGGCGCGTGCTCGGGGACGCCGCCCAGGCCGTCACCGACCATCAGGCGCGGCGCGTATCCGGCGGCGCGCACAGCGGCGGCGGCGTTCGCGGCGACACCGGCGTCGACCTCGATCGAGGTAACGTGCTCGTCGCCGAGTCGGTCGCACATCAGCGCCGTCGAGTAACCGGTGCCGGTGCCGATCTCCAGGACGTCCATCCCGTCGGTGACGTCGAGCGCTTCGAGCATGCGTACGACCAGGCCGGGCAGCGTGGACGACGACGTCGGGTCGCCTTGCACGGGTTCGGCCACATCGTGCGGGGTGACGTGCCCGTCGAGCTGGGTCACCCACGTCTTGTTGCAGTAGGCCAGCTCAAGCCACTCGTCGTGCTGCCGGTCGGTCACCGGGGCCCACAGGGCGCCCCGGCCCGGCACATCGGTCGCCTGGAAGAAGGCAGGCACGAACAGATGCCGCGGCACGCGTTCGACGGCGCGGCGCCATCGCGGCGACCGCAGATCCCCGGTGCCCTCCAGCTCGTCGGCCAGGCTACGTCGCAAGCTTGCGGACCGACCGTCCTGAATCATGGGGTTCCCCGTTCGAGCAGATCGGCCAGCGCAGCGGTCATGGGCAGGCCCGTCTCGTCCTCCAGCCACCGCCATTGGCCGTTTGGATTGCACTCCAGGAATACAGGCTCGCCGTCCGGCCGCAGGGCGAAATCGAAGCACCCGAACACCAGGCCGAACCGCCTGAGATCCACGGCGACCAGGTCGGCCAGTCCGGGCGGCGGCTCAACGGCGGTGTAGGTCAGGGCGTCGTAGTCGTATCTCCAGTCCAGTTGCTCGCCGCCTTCGATGCGCACGCAGAACACCCGGTCCCCGATCGCGGTGACCCGTAGGAACGCCCGGGCGGGGACGCGGGCTTGGAACAAGTGCGCGGTGCCTGAGATCTGCTCGTCGAGTTCAGCGGGGTCGACTTCCTCGACCCAGATCGTCAGCAATCGGCCGTCCCGCTGGTAAGGGGCGGTCCGCAGCGGTTTGTAGACGATCGGCGTGCATTGGGTCGCGAACTTCCGCACCTCGTCGAGGCTGTTGGTGATCAGCGTTGGTGGGATGGTGAACCCGACCTCGGCCGCGGCCGTGAGCTGGGCGGGTTTGAACTCGGCGTCGGCCACGCTGTGGGGGTGGTTGACGTACAGGCAGCCGGGCAGCGACGCCAGTACACCGCCGAGCCCGTAGCGGGCCTGCAGCGCGGCGAACCGGGCGTCCTGCTCGTCCAGGCCGGTGAAGGTGAAGCCGCGCGGGCGCCGGTAGTACAGCGACCGCACGGCGTCCAGCCGCGCGTTGCGGGACGGGGTGGCCAGGGTGCCGCGAAGGCCGGTTGAGTCGATGCGAGCGGAAAGGGTGAGGGCCTGCGGGAAGTCGGCGGTGTCGAACCGCACGACCGGCACGCGGCGCCTGTTGAGTTGTTCGATGACGAGGTCGGCGGTCAGGTCGTCAGGCTGCGTGACGACCAGCACGGGGCGGGGTTCGCTCATCGGCGGTGTCAGTCCTGGTCGGTGTCCTGGGCGTGGTCTTCGTCCAGCCCCGGCTTGTCGCTGTCTCCCGTGCTGGTTGCCGTCTTTCCCTCGGTGGCGACGTTGCTGCGGCGGTGCTTGGCGGTGATGGCCTCCCCGTCGGGGCCGACGCCCATCTGGGTGGCCGGGTCGATGCCGGTGGCCACGATGCCCACATCGATGGTGCGGAGGTAGGGCGCCATGCGGCGCAGAGCCCACGGACGCACCGGGGCGGCCGGAGGCTGCTGGTCGGGAGCGGGGGCGACGGGAATCCGGTCGACGTTCTTGAACATTGCATCCTCCTTTGGTTTCGCCAGCCGGAGACGCTTGCACGCGAACGCATGCGCTCAGCGACAGGAAAGTAACTCACCGTCAATATGGTCAGGGGCGGAACGGGCTAACCGCGCTAAGGAAGCCCGCCCAGTTCGTGGTGCCGCGCCCCCGCAGGTGTGCGCCATCAGCCTGCGGGGGCGCGGGGTTTCAGGTGGCCGCGCCGAGCATCAGTGCGTGCCACCACTCGTCAGCCTGCGTCCGCCGAACCCTGGGTGTTGCGAAGACGGCGCGGGGCTTGCGGTCGGTCCGGCGGACGGCGTAGGCCCCGCCGTAGGACACCAGCTCGTACGACACCGGACCGCACCGCCAGCAAGAGGCATCGAGCACGCGGCAGGGGTCGAGTTCGTCGAGGCGGTACCACGTCAGTGGCTCGCGCGGATGTTTACCCGGGCAGTCGACGATGCGCGCTACCACTCGTCGTCGTCGAGCTGGATGAACGCACCGGCCAGGCGTCGCCACCAGGGCGGTCGGGGCGCTGCGTGCCGTCCGTGCACCGGGCGCA
>NZ_BAABDO010000183.1:0-8430 GCF_039539665.1 Actinomadura keratinilytica | reverse complement strand
ACCGCATGCCGAGTGTGCGGCACCCGCTTCACCAGATCGTCCAGCAGCCAGCCCAGATCAGCCGACGAACCAGACTTCTGCATCACTGTCGTCCTCACCTTCTGCGCCTCTGGTACTTCACTCCGAGGGCCGCCTGCGCGGGGAGTGCCCGGGTCCTCACAGAGAAGAAGCCGCCCGGGACGGCGGGTGCGCCGACGCGCCCGCCGCCGCGCGCAGACCCCTCAGGTGGAATGCCAGGTCGCGATACAGCCTTGGGTCGTGCAGTTCGACGTCGAAATCGGGATGCTCGACATGGATGAGGCCCCTGTCGAGCAGGTCGCTGAGCACTTCACGCAGCCCTCGGCCGCCGACCGGGATGCGCAGGTCGTCCAGCAGGACGCGGATCATCACGTTGTCGTGCGCCACCGCGCCGCAGTAATGGGCGATCTCCAGAACACTGCGGGGGAGCTGGCACAAGCCCAGGAGGCGCAGGTATTCGGGACCGAGTGTCTCTAAGTCGGCCAGGGCGTGCCCCATGGCGGGACGGGGCACGCCGCTGCCGGTTCCGTTCTCCGCGACGTGCAACGGCACGGTCGCGACGACCATGGTGAGCGGATGGAACTCGCGGTGCCGGAGCTGCCGGGAAGCGCCGGAACGGGTGACGTCAGGTCGTGGCGCGTCCGCGATCATGCGCTGCTCCGGAGGCTGCGACTGGTCGTTCATCATCCTCGCCGTGTCACTGCCCGTCCGGGCTGGTGTCCGTCTCCGCGGGCGCCGCGGCATCCCTCGCGTCGGCGGCCTGGGTGCGCTGGGCGTCGGCGCGGCCTTGACGGGTGAGCTTCTGGTAGTTGCTGAGGCGGCGGCGGACCTCTTCGGGGTTCGGCGCGTCCTCGGGGACGTGACCGGCGTCGACGGAGGACGGCTCGCGCAGCGGTTCGGCGAGACTCTCCTGCGGCCTGCGGATCGGCAGCCCGTTCTCGGTGAGGGACTCCTCCGCCTCGGCCGCCCGGCCCGCGGTGCCGTTGTCGGCGGGACGGCGCCCGTCCTGCACATCGGCGCGCTGGGGAATCCGATTGCCGGTGGCCGGGGTCCGCGGCCCCTCGGCGTCGCGGGAACCGTTGGCCTGGGAGGGTGCGGCGTCGGAGCGGACCAGGCTCAACGTCGGCTGCGGCGCGGTGGACGGGGCGCCCTGCGGGCGGCCGCCGCTGGGGAGGGCGTGGCCGCCGGAGACCGGGCCGGCGACAGGAGCCTTCTTGGGCTTGGGAGCCGGGGGAGTCGTCAGAAGGTCCTTCGGCAGCAGGACGATGGCCTGGACGCCCCCGTACGGGCCGGTCGTCAGAGTGACCTGGATGCCGCGCGCCTTGGCGCACTGGGCGACCACGTACAGACCCATGTGCTTGGGGTCCAGCTCGGCGGGCGGGTTCGCCAGCAGGTGGTTGTACTCCTCCAGCTTCTCCGGCGTGAGTCCCAGACCGTGGTCGACGATCTCGATGGCCACGCCGCTGGCGGGGTAGGTGACGGAGATCTGCACCGGGCTCTGCGACGGCGAGTACTTCAGCCCGTTCTCGATCAGCTCGGCCAGCACGCGGACGACGTCGTCCACGGCGGGCCCGATCACCCAGTAGTCCTTGGTGACGGGCTCGCTGACCACGCGGTCGTAGTCCTCCACCTCGCCGATCGCGGCACGGATCAGGTCGTAGAGGCTGCGCGGCCGGATCAGACCGCGGATCTGCCTGCCTCCGGACAGCAGCTGCAGGTTCGCCAGGAACCGGCCGATCAGCACCAGCTTGTTGTCGACGACGAAGAGGCGGCGCAGTTCGTCGGTGCCCAGGTCCGGACGCCGCTCGAGCTCGTCCAGCGTGCTGAGCGCCTGCCTGACCAGCGCCTGGGGCCGCTGCGCGACCTCCTGCAGCGCCTCCTTGTGGCGGTTGTGGATGTCGATCTCCCGGACCGTCGAGGCGACGACGTCCCGCGCCAGTTCGTTGAACGCCTTGGCGACGCGCGCGATGTCGTCCCCGCCGCCGCTCAGCGGCGGAACCTCGGCGTCGACGTCGACCCGCTCCCCGCTGCGCAGCCGCTCCACCACATGCGGCAGCTTGCGGGTCAGATCCTCGGCGGCGGAGCGCAGATCGCTCAGCCCGCGGGCGAGGTTGCGCAGAGCGGTGAAGGCGAGCCAGGCCGAGGCGATGACCGCCACCAGGCCGAGCCCGCCGGCGACGGCCAGACGTCCGATGACGCCGGCGACCATGGGGAAGGACCGCTCGACCAGCCGGTCACCGCCGGCGTCGATCGTCTCGTCCCACTGCTTCAGCACCTGGTCGGTGGCATGCTGCCACTCCGCGGGGCGCACGACGGCCCGCCCGGCGGGGCGCTGCTCCTGACGCAGCCGGTTCTGCAGCCGCTCCAGCTGGGCGAAGGCGGGGGTCTGGCTGAGGCGCTCGAACCTGTCCCGCACGTCGACCGACAGGGAGGCGCCGGCGTCACCGGTGACCTGCCGCTGCGCGCTGATGGCCTCGATGATCCGCTGGTAGTCGCCGGCGGCGAGCCGTCCCTTCGTCAGCACCTCGGCCACCGTGGCGTCCTCGCGGGCCAGCATCTCCCGGGCGCGGGTGAGCTCGATGAGCGCACGGCCGTCCGCGGCGAGCTCGGGGTCGTCCAGCCCCGCCGTGGCACGGCTGATCCGGAAGGCCGCGTCGATGGCGTCGTTGTACACCTGCGCCGCACTGGCCCCCGAGACGGCACCGGCGTCGACACCGTCGCGGACGCTGGCCAGCCTCCGCAACCGCCGGTCCGTCTCCTTCACATACGGCATGATCTCCTGGTCGGCCTTGAAAGCCTTCTTGCGCCACTGCTCCACGTAGCGGTCGGTCTGGGCCCGGACGTCACGCCGCGCCTGCGCCCTGGCACCGGCCGAGCGGGCCGACTCGGCGATCTGCACCAGCGTCGCGCGGCGCTCCACCTGCAGCACGTTGATCAGCGTCTTGGTGGGCCGTCCCGCGGTGTTGTCACGGGACTGGACGGTCCACAGGTTGCCCGCGTCGTTCCAGGTGACCCAGGCGGCGAAAATCCACAGCGCGAACAGCGCGATCAACATCACGGTGATCTTCGGCCGCAGACGAGCCTTGGGGGTACGGCCGTCCTGGCGCAGGCGCGAACGCATCAACAGTCCTCGTATCAACACGTGCCGGAGGGAGGAGAGCTGTGGGGATGCCCCGGAGGCTGCACGACCTCAGCAGGCCCACATGGCTCGCTGAGAACACTAGCAACGTCGATAACGCTGCGAATGTCGAATGTCTCCCAGAGGTATGGGGCGACGCGGGGCCTGCGCGGACGACTAGAGCCGGTCCCAGTAGTCGTCGCGGCGGCGGCCGTAGAAGTTCCGGCTGAACTCGATCTGCCGGTGCAGGTAGTCGGCTCCGTGCGGGCAGCGGTCGCGCAGCGGCTCCAGCAGCCGGCGGCAGTCGGCCAGCAGGGCGTCGATGGTGCGCTGGACGGCGCCTTCGTCGCCGTCGACCAGGGCCAGCGCGTTCAGGTCGCCGTTCTCGCCCCAGGTGCGGTCCCGCTCCTGGGTGGCCAGGTCGTTGTACAGCCGCAGGATCTGCTGGACGCGCTGGCTGGCCTCCTCCAGCTCGTCCAGGCAGGCCAGGATCCGCTCGTCGCAGGTGGCGATCCAGTGGGTGATGTTGACCCAGGTGGAACCGAAGTTGTCGGCGTTGTCCAGGTACTGGTCGAGGGTGGGCCGGCCGGAGGTCTTCCAGTGCCATTCGCGGACCATGGCGGTCAGCATGCGCTCCAGCGCTCCCCGCCAGCGCGGCCGCAGCGTGCCGTAGGCCGGTGCGGCGGCCAGCTCGTCGCGCAGGTCGGCCAGGAACTCCGCGAGCGTGTCGCCGGGCGCGGGTCGGCCGCCGTCGGCGACGTCACGGCATCGCCGCACGGTGTCCTCTACCTGGTCGGCCTCGGTCGCCAGGGTGTCGACGATGTAGTCCAGCCCGAAGATCCACAGGCTGGTCCGGGCGCTCGGCCGCAGCTGCTCGGTGGTGCAGCCGGGGGCCTGCGCGGTGACCGCCGAGGCCACGCCGAAGGTGACCTTCTCGCTGAACGGAGGGGAGGGGAACAGAGCGCGGTACCGCTCCCTGGCCTGGTCCAGATCCGCCTGGCAGTCCAGCAGGTCGCGTCCCGCCGTCCCCGGGGCGGAGCGGCGGTCTGCGGCGGTCTCTTCCACGCCCTACTCCTTGTCTTATGGCACTTGTCGGTGGGCACTCGCCGGTCGCCGTGCCGCCGGTGGCGCCCACCGGGGACGCGCCGCGCGGCGTGGAGCGGTGCCCGCTCCGCGCCGCGCTGATCATGGAAACGGCTGCGGCAGTCTAGTACCGCTCGGCCCGCGCCCGGGGCCGAAGGGCGATCTTGACGGGCTGGTTGGGGATCAGCGCCAGCGACACCCGCGGTTTGAGGTCGGTCGTGCCGTGCTGCACGACGGGACGGCAGCGGCGCAGCAGGGCCGTCAGGATCAGCAGGGCCTCCAGGAAGAAGAACGGCTGGCCGACGCAGCTGTGCTCGCCGTGCCCGAACGCCAGGTAGGCCAGCCTGTGCCGGTCGGCGGACGGCGCCGGGTCGTGGCGGTCCGGATCGAAGCGGGCGGGATCGGGCCAGACGTCCGGCACCCGGTGGGTGAGATACGGGCTGATGATGATGTACGAGCCGCCCTTGATCCGCACGCCGTCGATCACGTCGTCGTCGCGGGACTTGCGGGGGATGATCCAGCCGACCGAGTAGATCCGCAGCAGCTCCTTGAGCACCTGCCGGGTGTAGGGCATCTGCCGCTGCACCTGGTCCCAGCTCGGGGAACCCGACGCGATCACCTCGTCGACCTCGGCGTACATGCGCTCGGCCACGTCCGGGTGCTGCTCCAGCACGGGCCACAGCCAGGTGAGGGCCACGGCCGTGCTCTCCGAGCCCGCGACGAAGGTGGCGACCAGGTCGTCGCGGATCTGCTGGTCGGTGCGGCCGGCGCGGGCGAGCAGCCCGGCGATCCCGGGGGCGTCGGCCCCCTCCTCCCGGGCCATCCGCACCAGCGGCAGCACCAGTTCGTCGACGGTGGCCACCGCACGCTTGAAGCGCTTGTCTCCCGGCAGCGGCACCCAGTTCGGCGCCCACGGCAGCGCGAGCCGGGCGACGAAACTGGTCACGGCGACGCGGATGGCCTCGCCGACCACCGCCGAGTCGTCGAGCGAGATCCTGCTGCCGAAGAAGACGTTGTTGACGGCCCGGTGGATGATGCCGGTCATCTCGATGTAGCAGTCGAGCGACCGTCCGTCGGCGCTGCGCCTGACCAGGTCCTCCACCGCCTCGTCGATGGCGGTGGCGAGCCCGTCGAAGGCGTTGCGGAACGCGCGTCCGGTGAACGCGGGCTGCAGGGCGGCGCGCGCCGCCTTGTGCGTCGGGCCGTGCGTGCCGATGCCCTGCTCGCCCACCAGCCGCTGCATCGGCTTCCACATCATGCCTTCGCGCGGGTAGTTCTCGGCCGTGGCTCCGTGCAGCACATGCTCGACGTGTTCCGGCCGGGTGACCAGGTACGGGCGGAACGCCAGCATGTTCACCCGGCAGATGGCGCCCTCGTGCTCCTGCACGATGTCGGTCAACGCGTTGTACAGGTCACCGGTCTTGCGCAGGCCGTGGGTGACACGTCGGAACGGGATGGTGATCGGGTCTCGCGCGTGCTGGTAGCTCGTGCGGGTGTGGTCGGCGGCGATCGACAACGCTGCCCCTTTCCAAGACGCGGCCTTGGGCTGGCAGAAGCTGTGGGACTTTCAGGTGCGCCCCTCGCGTCTCGCGAGTCCCCCGTCGCGCGGCGTGGTTCATGCCATTACGTCTGGCCTGCAGGTGGCGCGGGTGACCGATTGCTCGTCTGCACTTGGCGAACTCCACCACAAAATAGACAACGCGCTGATCCTTGCACCACTTCGTAACGAAGTATCACATAAGCCGCAATCTTCTTACAAGATCGTCTTGGGTGACGGTCATGAGTCACCGGGTGAGCCCGCGTGCGGGGGTGGTGCGGCGCCGACTTGGCGGGCCGGCGATGGGGGCCGCCCCAGCGTTCATGCCCGCGATCTTCGGGTCCCAATCGCACCGACGTACGCGGCGATCGCCCGGCGGCGGGACGACCACCCAAAATCACGATCTGCGACCGCCGTGCCGGCCGGATCCGCGCCGGAGCCGCACCATGCGCTGATCGCCGACCTTTTCGCCGATGTGGCCGACGCCCAGCCCGTATGGGGCCGTCCTCCCGCCCAGCCGAAAACGGCGGCCAACGTCGGCGAGGGCGTCCCCTCCGGGGCGTCCACGTCATCGCTGACCGGACCTGGAGGCCGGGTGCGGCCGACAACAACGACCGCGCCGCGCGCCCATGCGCACAGCATTACAGTGTTCGCCGCCAATCGTAACAGGGTCAGTCAGGACGGCTGGTGAGTGAGGACGGATACGCGCATGCCCATCGCAGGGCCGAGAGAGCGGCTGCGGTGCGCGGTGCGCGGCCTGGACGTTGACGCCGTTGCGGTGCGGCTCGACCGGAGCGCCGACGAGCGCGCCTGCCACAAGACCGACGCCGCTGCGGCCGTGCAGGTGATGCGCCACTGGCCAGGCCGCAGCGCGGTGCAGCCGCAGGCAGTGCCGCGCCCCGGTGACCGCGTGGGCGGTCGGGAGATGAGGAGGTCGGGGCGCGGCTGAGGACCCGTGGCATGGGCGCGTCTGCGGTGGCGGCGGCGCCGGGCGGGGTGGACAGGGACGTGCCGCTGGCGGTGGCGCGGTGGGCGGGGGCGGTGCGCGCGGTGGGGCTGGTGCTCGATGGGGACGAGTGGCGGTTTGGAGGTGCCGGTCGACGCGGTGATGGCGGACGCGGCGGCGTAAGGCCAGGGAGGGGGCGGCGCCGGGCGGAGCGGGAAAGGACGTGTCGATGTCATTGGTGGTGGCGCGGTGGGGGGGGAGCGATGCGCGCGGTGGGGCTGGTGCTCGATGAGGGATGAGCAGCGGTGGAGAGCGTCTGGGGCGGCCGATGTCGCTGCCGTTGCGCAGGTGATGTGCCACGGGTTGGGCCGTGGCGTGGTGCTGGGGCGGGCAGTGTCGCGTTCCGGTGAGCGTGCGGGCGGGTTGGGAGATGAGGAGTTCGGATGCGGATGAGGGCTCGTGATTTGGGTGCGTCTGCGGTGGCGGCGGCGCCCGGCGGGGCGGACAGGCACGTGTCGCTGGCGGTGGCGCGGTGGGCGGCGGCGGTGCGCGCGGTGGGGCTGGTGCTCGATGGGGACGAGTGGCGGTGTCCGAGCTGGCTGATGCCGTTGCGGTCGCGCAGGTGGTGCGCCACTGGCCTGGCCGCAGCGCGGTGCAGCCGCAGGCCGCGTCGTGCCCCGGTGATCGCGCGGGCGGGTCGCAGATAAGGGGGCGGGGTGCGGATGAGGGCCCATGACTTGGGCGCCTGTGGTGGTGGCGGCGCCGGATGGGGCACTTAGGGACGCGCGCTGTCGTTGGCGGTGGCGCGGTGGGTGATGGCGGACGCGCGCGGCCCGGTGGCGGCGGCCGAGCGGACGCGGCGGCGTACGGTCAGGGCGGGGACGGCGCCGACCGCTGTGATGGCGCGCACCGCCCGGTGGTCGGAGAGAGCAACGGCGTCCACAGCCGCCGGTGGGGCGGATCCCCTCCCCGGCAGGCCGACGTATCGCGTTCCGCGTGTAGGAGAAGCGCCTATGGCGTGGAGTTCCTAACGCTTATTGCGGACCTGCTGGATGCCGAACGCCACAGGGGTGCGCTTCAGCGCTGTACCGGATGGATGTGAAGCGATGAAGAAAGGGTCTTCCACCGGCATCATCGCCGGAGTCTTCGGGACCGTCATCGGGCTCGGGTTCATCCTCACCGGACGGAGCATGCGGACGAGCGATGACGTGATGTGCGGCTCGGAGGTCATGTACAGCGGGGATCGCTGCGTCAGCACGATGAACGGCGAGCAGGTGGGCGAGGAGAAGCCGATCGGCGAGCAGAGGTCGGCCAACCGGAGGGAAGGGCTGTTCATGATGCTCGTCGGCACCGGGGTGGCCATCGGCGGTGCCTGCAAGCTCGTCATCGATCCGAAACCGTCGCCGCCCGTCTCCGGCGCAACCTGGAGGAGCGAACGGCACCACCACGGGGTGGCCGCGGCCTCCGCACTCTTCCCTTCCGCCGAACCACCCGCAAGGGGCTCAGTGGCCTGCATGGCCGCAGACGCCCCCAGGCGGAGCGGGCCGACCGCCCCAGCGGCCGTAACCCGAATCAGGCACTGCCGGTTACCGGTCGGCCGGTGAAAGGCGGGCCCACGCCGAAGCCGGCCGGCTTCGGCAGGCGCTGCGTCAAACCTGCGCGACGGGGTCCAGCCCGCGGACTTTCATGGCGTGCATGACGAGGTTGATCAACACGTTCTTGCAGGAG
>NZ_BAABDO010000182.1:0-9103 GCF_039539665.1 Actinomadura keratinilytica | reverse complement strand
CGGGGACCTCGGCGCCGTGCCGCGCGAGGCCGCCGACGCCTTCACCGCGGCCGCCCTCGCCGCCCGGTTCGACCTGCCCGGCCTGGCCCGGCGGGCGCGCGGCGCGGGCAACCCGGTGGTCCCGCTCATCGCCGACCTGCGCGCACTGGCGGGCCCGGCCGGGCGGCACGTCCACCGCGGCGCCACCAGCCAGGACATCGTCGACACCGCCGCGATGCTCGTGGCGTCCCGCACCCGCGGCGTGATCCTCGCGCACCTGGACCGGGCGCTGGACGCGCTGGCCGGGCACGCCGAGCGGCACCGCGACACGCCGATGGCCGCGCGGACGCTGGCGCGCCAGGCGGTGCCGTCCACCTTCGGGCTCAAGGCGGCCGGCTGGCTGCTGGGCTGCCTGGACGCCCGGGACCGGCTGGCGGCGCTGCGGCTGCCCGTCCAGCTCGGCGGCGCGGCGGGCACCCTGGCGGCGTTCGGCGAGCACGCCCTGGACCTGCCGCCCGCCTTCGCGGCGCAGCTCGGGCTGGCCGAGCCCGAGCTGCCCTGGCACACCCGCCGCACGCCCGTGGCCGAGCTCGCCGGGGCGCTGACGCTGGTCGCCGGCGCCCTCGGCAAGATCGCCACCGATGTGGTGCTGCTCGCCCAGAGCGAGGTGGACGAGGCCGCCGAGGCCGCCGGACCCGGCCGCGGCGGCTCGTCGGCCATGCCGCACAAACGCAACCCCGCGCTGTCGGCGCTGGTGCGCTCCGCGGCGCTGCAGGTGCCGGCGTACGCGCAGATCCTGTTCGCCGCGCAGGCCGCGCCGCACGAGCGGCCCGCGGGCGAGTGGCACGCCGAGTGGCAGCCGCTGCGCGAGATGCTCCGCCTGACCGGCGGCGCCGCCGAGACCGCCGCCGAGCTGCTGGAGGGCCTGGAGGTCGCGCCCGACCGCATGCGCGCCAACCTCGACGGCCTGCTGGAGCTGCTGGCCGAGCACGGCGGCCGCGCCGACGCCGGTGCCGCCCCGGACCTGGTCGACCGGGCCCTGGCGCGGTACCGGGAGTACCGAAGGAACCGCACGTGACCCTGTACTGCCAAGCCGACGGGCCCGGCGACGCGCCCGTCGTCGTCCTCGGCCCGTCCCTGGGCACCACCACCGGCCTGTGGGCCCCGCAGCTGCCCGCGCTCACCGAGCGCTGGCGGGTGCTGCGGTACGACCTGCCCGGCCACGGCCAGTCGCCCCCGCCCGGCGGCGGAGGGCCCCTCACGGTCGGCGACCTGGCCGCCCAGGTGCTGGAGGTCCTCGACGCCGAGGGCGTCACCAGGTTCGCCTACGCGGGGGTCTCGCTGGGCGGGGCGGTCGGCGCCGAGCTCGCCCTGGCCGCGCCCGACCGCGTCGCCAGCCTGGTCCTGTGCTGCACCTCCCCCCGCTTCGGACCGCCGGAGAGCTGGCGCGAGCGGGCCGCGCTGGTGCGCCGCGAGGGCGTCGGGCCGGTCGCCGACACCGCCGCGGGGCGGTGGTTCACGCCCGGCTTCACCGGCGCCGACCCGTACGTGGCGATGCTGCGCGCCACCGACCCGGCCGGATACGCCGCCTGCTGCGACGCCCTGGCCGCCTTCGACGCCACCGACCGGCTCGCCCGCATCACCGCGCCCACCCTGGTGGTCGCGGGAGCCGAGGACGCGCCCACGCCGCCCGCCGGCCACGGCGACGTGCTCGCCGACCGCATCCCCGGCGCCCAGCTGGTCGTCGTCGACGGCGCCGGGCACCTGGCCAACGTGGAACGCCCCGGCCCCGTCACCGACGCGATCGTCTCGCACCTGGACCGCACCTGGAAGGGAGCCCCCGCATGACCTCCGCGACGAACCGCCCCGCCGGCGAGCCCGCGGGCGAGCCCACGGACGACCGGCGGCGGCACGCCGCCGGCATGAAGGTGCGGCGCGAGGTGCTCGGCGACGCCCACGTGGACCGGGCGGTGGCCCGCACCACCGGCTTCACCGAGGACTTCCAGGACCTGATCACCCGGTACGCCTGGGGCGAGATCTGGACCCGGCCCGGCCTGGACCGCCGCACCCGCAGCTGCATCACCCTCACCGCCCTGGTCGCCCGCGGCCACCTGGACGAGCTCGGCATGCACGTGCGGGCCGCCCTGCGCAACGGGCTCACCCGGGACGAGATCAAAGAGGTGCTGCTGCAGAGCGCGATCTACTGCGGGGTGCCCGCGGCCAACTCCGCCTTCGCCGTCGCCCAGCGGGTACTGGCCGAGGAGGAGCAGGCGAGCGGGACTCCCGCGGCCGGATAGCGGCCGCGCGAGGGGAGGCGGGCGATGACCGACCGGACGCGGCCGCCCAGCGTGGCACGCAAGATCATGGCGATCCTGGACGCCTTCGCCCTCGGCGGCGTCCGCCTCAACCTCAGCGAGATCTGCCGCCGGGCCGGGCTGCCGCTGGCCACCGGGCACCGGCTGGTGGGCGAGCTGGTCGCCGGAGGGTTCCTGGAACGCGTCCCCGACGGCACCTACCGCATCGGCACCCGCCTGTGGCGCATCGGCAGCCAGGCCCCGGCCGTCACCGGCCTGCGCGAGCTGGCGCTGCCGCACATGGAGGACGTCTACGAGGTCACCCACGACAACGTGCAGCTCGCCGTGCTGCGCGAGGGGCGGGCGCTGGTCGTCGAGCGGCTGCGCGGCACCCGATCGGTGCCCGTGGTCACGCAGGTCGGCAGCACGCTGCCGCTGCACGCCACCGGGGTCGGGCAGGTGCTGCTGGCGTACGCGCCGCCGGAGCTGCTCGAATCGGTCCTGGCGGCCGGGCTGGCCCGGCACACGCCGCGCACCGTCACCGACCCCGGCGAGCTGCGCGACGTGCTGGCCCGGGTGCGCCGCAACGGCTACGCCGTCACCCGCGACGACATGACGGTGGGCGCGTCCTCGGTCGCCGTCCCGGTCCGCGACGCCGACGGCGAGGTGGTGGCGGCCCTGTCGCTGGTGGCCCGCTCCCGCAGCGCCGACGTGCGGCGGCTGCTGCCGCCGCTGATGACCGCCGCGCGCGCCCTGTCGCGCGACGTGGCCCTGCACTGGCGCGTCGAACCCGCGGTGCCGGGGCCGCCCGTGTCCGGCGGCGCCCCGCCCGCCCCGCCCGCGGCGTCGGGCGCCTGACCGGGTCGGCCGGATCCGGTCGGCGACCTGTGCCGCCGCCCGGACGCGGGTTTCCGGTGGCCGGAAGAGCGGGCCTCGCCCGGCCGCGGCAGACGCCAGGATCGCTGGTGACACGAGAAGGAGGAGCCATGCGCACCCAGGTCGCGATCATCGGCGGCGGACCGGCGGGACTGCTGCTGTCCCAGTTGCTGTACCGGCAGGGCATCGAGTCAGTGGTACTGGAGAGCCGCGACCGGGCGTACGTCGAGCAGCGCCAGCGCGCCGGAATGCTGGAGCAGGGCACCACCGACGTGCTGCGCGAGGCCGGGGTGGGCGAGCGGCTCGACCGCGAGGGCCTGGTGCACCACGGGCTGGAGCTGCGGTTCGGCGGCGCCGGGCACCGGATCCCGCTCACCGACCTGACCGGCCGGACGGTCACCGTCTACGCCCAGACCGAGATCGTCAAGGACCTGGTGGCGCGGCGCCTGGCCGACGGCGGCGACATCCGCTTCGAGGCCGAGGCCGTGGCGGTCGACCCGTCCGCGCCGAGCGTGACGTTCCGCCACGGCGGCGGCACGCACACCCTGGAGTGCGACTTCGTCGCCGGCTGCGACGGCTTCCACGGGGTGGCGCGGCGGGCCGTGCCCGACGTGCGGACGTTCACCCGCGAGTACCCGTTCGCCTGGCTCGGCATCCTCGCCGACGTCCCGCCGTCCACCGAGGAGCTGATCTACGCCAACCACGACCGCGGCTTCGCCCTGCACAGCCTGCGCTCGCCCAAGGTCAGCCGGCTGTACCTGCAGGTCGCGCCGGACGAGGACCTGGCCGCCTGGCCGGACCAGCGGATCTGGGACGAGCTGGCCGCCCGGTTCGCCACCGACGACGGCTGGGAGCTGACCCCCGGGCCGATCACCGACCGGGCGATCACCCCGATGCGCAGCTTCGTCGCCGAGCCGATGCGGCACGACCGGCTGTTCCTGGCCGGGGACGCCGCGCACATCGTCCCGCCCACCGGCGCCAAGGGGCTCAACCTGGCCGTCGCGGACGTCACCGTGCTGGCCGCCGCCCTGACCGAGTACTACGCGACCGGGTCCGAGACGCTGCTGGACTCCTACTCGCAGCAGTGCCTGCGCCGGATCTGGCGCGCCGAGCACTTCTCGTACTGGATGACCACCCTGCTGCACGTCGACCCGGCCGCCGACGACTTCGACCGGCGCCTGCAGCGCTCCCACCTGGACTACGTCGTGTCGTCGAAGGCCGCGTCCGCCAGCCTGGCGGAGAACTACGTCGGCCTGCCCCTGGACGGTTTCACCGCGTAGCCCCTGCACCGCGCCCTCTGCAGCGCGCCCTTCCACAGCGCCCCCTCGCCGTGCCCTTTCGCGGCGCCCCCTCACCGCGTAGGCCGGGACCCTAGTAGCCTGCCGGTCACGTGGGAGGGGGCACGTGATCGACATCGGGTATCCGGCGGCGTTCCTCGGGGGCGTGCTCACCCTGGTCAGCCCGTGCGGCGCGATGCTGCTGCCCGCGTTCTTCGCCTACTCGTTCGCCGCGCCCGCGCGGCTGCTGGCCCGCACCGGCGTCTTCTACGCGGGGCTGGCCACCGCGCTCGTCCCGCTCGGCGTCGCCGGGGCGGCCGCCGCGCGGCTGTTCAACGGCCATCGCGGGCTGCTGGTCACCGCCGGCGGAGCGGTCGTCGTCGCGCTGGGGGCGGCCCAGATCCTCGGCCTGGGGTTCGCCTCGGCACGCGCTCAGGAGGCGGCCGGGCGGCTGCGCCCGGCGTCGGCGGCGTCCACCTACCTGCTGGGCACCGTGTACGGGCTGGCGGGCTTCTGCGCCGGGCCCATCCTGGGCGCGATCCTCACCGTGGCCGCCGTGGAGGGGGACCCGCTGTACGGCGGCGTCCTCCTCGCCGTCCACGCGCTGGGCATGGCGCTGCCGCTGTTCGCGCTGGCGCTGCTGTGGGACCGGTTCGACCTGGGCCGCCGCCGCTGGCTGCGCGGCAGGCCGTTCACCGTCGGCCCGCTGCGGCTGCACACCACGTCGCTGGCGTCGGGGCTGATGTTCGTCGCCGCCGGCGTGCTGTTCCTGGCCTTCGAGGGGACGGCCGCGCTGCCCTCGCCGCTCGGCGCCGACCGGGAGGTCGCGCTCGAGGAGTGGGTGCAGCGCATGGGACGGGCCGTGCCCGACGTGGCGTTCGTCGTCCTGCTCGGCGCCGCGGCCGCCGGAGCCTGGTGGGCCGCGCGCCGGCCCCGCGGCTGACCGGCGCCGCCGGGCCCGCGGCTAGCCGGCGTCCGCCGAGCCGGGCCGGGCGCCCAGGGTGTGCAGCAGGTCGGCGACCGGCTGCAGCTTCTCGTACAGCAGCAGCACCGGCTCGCCGGGGCCGGCGAGGGTCAGGGCCGTGGTCAGCGCGCTCTTCAGGTCGCCGGCCGCGACGTGCCGCACGCCCGGCCGCCGCTCGCGCAGCCCGCGGACGATCAGGTCGGTCATCTCGCCGGGCGCGCGGCCGCGCAGATCCTCGTCCTCGTAGACCACGACCCGGCCGAACGCGTCCGCCAGCGCCCGGGCGGTCTCGGCGACCAGGGCGTCCTCGCGGTCGCCGGGCAGCGTGACGGCGGCCACGCCCGGCCGGTCCCACTGGCGGCGCACGAACGCGCCGATCGCGGCGACCGCCGCCGGGTTGTGCGCGTAGTCGACCAGCACCGGGTTGTCGCCGACCTGGTAGACGCAGCCGCGGCCGGGGTTGCGGTCGTGCGGGGCGAACGAGCGCAGCGCGTCGGCGACCACCTCCGCCGGGGTGTCGAGGGCCCGGGCCGCGGCCGCCGCCGCCAGGGCGTCGGCGACCACGTGCGCGGCGCGTCCGCCGAACGCGCCGGCGACCTCCCCGACCGGCAGCAGCGGCGTGCGCTCCGCCGCGGCCGCCTCCACCAGCACGCCGCCGTCGACGAAGTACGCCACGCCGCCCCGCGCCACGTGCCGGGCGATGGCCGCGCTGCGCGCCGACGCGCCGAACAGCCGCACCACCGGGTCGCGCCGCCGCACGGACGGACGCTCGGCCAGGCCCGCCGCCCGCGGGTCGTCGGCGTTGAGCACCAGGTGCCCGCCGTCCCGGATCTCCTCGGCCACCAGCGCCTTGATGTGCACCAGGTCGTCCACCGTGAGGGTGTCGTCGACGCCGAGGTGGTCGGCGGTGATGTTGGTGACCACGGCCACGTCGGCGCGGTCGTAGCCCAGGCCGCGGCGGACGATCCCGCCGCGCGCGGTCTCCAGCACCGCCGCCTCCACCGAGCGGTCGGCCAGCACCATCTCCGCCGACCGGGGCCCGGACGCGTCGGCCTTGTACACCAGGCCGCCCGCCCCGCGCCCCTCCAGGTAGACGCCCTCGGTGCAGGCCATGCCGACCCGCAGGCCCCGCCGGGCGAGGATGTGGGCGACCATCCGCACGGTCGTGGTCTTGCCGTTGGTGCCGGTCACCGACACGATCGGGATCCGCGACGGGGTGCCCGGCGGGAACATCAGGTCGATGATCGCCGCCGCGACGTCGCGGCCCGCGCCCTCGTGCGGCCGCAGGTGCATGCGCAGCCCGGGCGCGGCGTTCACCTCCAGCACCCCCGCCGCGCCGGGGCCCTCCGGCAGCGGCGCCGCGATGTCGGGCAGGCGCAGGTCCACCCCGCACACGTCCATGCCGATCGCCGCGGCCGCCCGCACGCACATCCGCGCGACCTGCGGGTGCACCTCGTCGGTGACGTCCCGGCTGGTGCCGCCGGTGGACAGGTTGGCGTTGCGGCGCAGCCACACCACCTCCCCGTCGGCGGGGACGGTGTCGCGGCGGTGCCCCTGCCGGGCCAGGTGCGCCACCTCCGCCGCGCCCAGCCGCAGCCGCGTCAGCGGCCGGTCGTGCCCCTCGCCGCGCGCCGGGTCGGCGTTGACCCGCTCGACCAGCGCCGCGACCGTCGCCGCGCCGTCCCCGACGACGTGCGCGGCGGTCAGCTCGGCCGCGGCCGCCACCCGCCCGCCCACCACCAGCACCCGGTAGTCGCGGCCGGGGATGTAGGACTCCACCAGAACCCGGTCGTCCACGCCCGCCGCGGCGCGGAAGGCGGCCAGCACCTCGGCGGGCTCGGACAGCTCGACCCGCACGCCCTCGCCCTGGTGCCCCGACAGCGGCTTGACCACCACCGGCGGGCCGATCTCGCGCAGGGCGTCCAGCGCCTCGGCGGCGTTGGTCACCAGCCGCCCCTCGGGCACCGGGATCCCCGCCTCGGCCAGCACGACCTGCGCCAGCCGCTTGTCCGCGGCGATCTCCATGCCGATCGCCGACGTCGCGTCGGTCATCGCCGCCCACACCGTGCGGCGGTGCCGCCCGTACCCCAGGTGCAGCAGGTTCAGCTCGCCCACCCGCCGCACCGGCACGCCCCGGCGCCGCGCGGCCCGCGCCAGCGCCGCCGTGCTGACGCCCAGGCGGGTCCGCTCGTACTCGGCGCGGAGGCGGGCCAGTTCCGGTTCCAGCGCGGGCGGCCGGCCCTCCAGCACCCCCGTCACCGTCCGCACCGCCAGCGCCAGCAGCGCGCCGGGCACCGGGCTGGCGGACGGCTCGTCGCGCGGGCATTCGAGGATCACGTCGTAGACGCCGGGGGAGCCCGCCCACACCGTCCGGCCGAAGCACACCTCGCGGCCGACCAGGCAGGACAGCTCCAGCGCCACGTGCTCGGTGACGTGCCCGAAGTAGGTGCCGCGGGCCATGGCGTCCAGCAGCCCCCCGGGACGGCCGGCCGAGCAGTGGTGGTCGGCCAGGCCCGGCAGCAGCTCCACCAGCCGCTCGGCGAAGCCGGGCCGGTCGGTGGTCTCCCGCTCGGTCAGCTCCGCCAGCTCCAGCCGGGCCACCAGCACCGGACGGGACAGGTACACGTTCGGGCCGCCGAGGCGGCGCAGCGCGTCGATGCGCATCGGTCAGGACTCCTCCCCGGGACGCCGGCCGATGACGGGCTTGCGCCGGTCCATGTCGAAGCGGCAGCCCGCCGGGAGCATGTGCAGGTCGACGTGCAGCATCGCCATCGGCTCGTCGTCGCCCGCCGCGTAGCCGACCGTGGCCCGCTCGGCGTCCACCACCGTGACCAGTCCGGAGCCGACCACCTCGAAGGAGCCGTCGCCCACCACGATCGCGGTGTCCTCGTCGATGCCCACGCCCAGCAGCCGGGTGTCCAGCGCGATGCCGCTGAGCAGGCGGGGCAGCCGTCCGCGCTCCAGAAAGTGCATGTCGATCAGGACGTTGTCCATCAGCGCCAGCCCCGGCCCGACCCGCACCGTGGACGCGGCGAGCTCGTGCCCCTTGCCGCCCAGGATCATCCAGTGGCCCATCGCGGTGGCGCCCGCGCTGGTGCCGGCGATGACCAGGCCGTCCTCCTCCAGCCGGCGGCGCAGCAGCCGGTTGGTCTGGGACCCGACCAGGGTGCGGATGCGCGACTGGTCGCCGCCGCTGAACAGCACGCCGGTGGCCTCGTCCAGGGCGTCCAGCACGCCCGGGTCGTCGGCCGCGGCCCGGCCCAGCAGCCGCAGCTCGCGCACCGCGGTCACGCCGAGCCGCCCGAACGCGGCGGTGTACTCGGCGGTCACCTCCTCGGGGATCTCGGTGGCGGTGGTCACCACCACCACCCGCGCGGCCGAATCGCCCGCCAGCCGCACGAACGTCTCCAGCGGCCCGGTGCCGCACGTACGGTTCTCCGCACCGCCGATGATCAGCAGCCGGCCCCTGCGACGGTGCCCCGTGGTGCTGTCTGTCACACCGGGTAGTTACCCTCGATCACAACAGGTAGTCATATGAGTGCGGATGGTGAGCACAGGGATGAGCGTACGAACTCCGGCCGCGTTGGCATCGACCGGGACATCAGCGACCAGGGCGGCGGCGCGAACGGCGACGACGGGGCCCCCGGCGGGAGCCGGTCCGGGGGGCGGGGCGCGGCCGCGAGCCGGCGCGCCCCGCCCGGACGCCAAGTCGG
>NZ_BAABDO010000181.1:0-9140 GCF_039539665.1 Actinomadura keratinilytica | reverse complement strand
CTGGTACAACCACCACCGACCCCACGCCGGCATCGCGGGCCAAACCCCGGCCGACCGTGTCACCAACCTGTCCGAACAGCACACCTAGGACGTGTGTCGAAGTGAGGCGAGGGTCGGCATGCCGCCACGATCCCGGTGCCGGGCGGCCCAGGCCCGGCACCGGCAGCGGCGGGACGCGTCACCGACCTGTCCGAACAGTTCCAGTGTGGTTGGTGTCGGCTGTGGAGCCGGTGGCAGTCGCTGCGAACGTGCCGATCAGCGGGCCGGGCTGGTAGCTGCCCGCCCGTCTCCGAAACGGCTACCCTGCCGACGCCTAAACATGATCGAGTGGTGCGACCGGCCCAGCGACGGCGCGATATCGCCATCCGCCACTATCGGACCGTCGGACACGCCCAGGGCGTGTTTCGAAGCAGGTGCAGTCATTCGTTGGCGGCGTTGTGGTGACGGCGCGGGTGCCGAGATCGTGTGACTTTCGGTCGGACCGGTCAGGTTGTCGGTGATCGCGAAGGGGGAGCCTCGGTGACGCCGACGTGGTGACGTGGTCGGGCGGCGAGGTGGGAGCGGGCTCGTCGACCAGCGTGCCGTCCGAGCCGATCACCGTTGGCGGGCTTCCAGTTCCTCCAGGTAGGCGGCCGCCGACTGCAGTTCGTCTTCGCCGAAGACGCGCACGCCGGCCCGTTCGAGGAGCGCCGTCGTGACACCGACGCCCGGTGTCGGCGTCCCGGAGAACGTGCCGTCATAGATGCGGTGGCTGCCGCAGGACGGGCTGCCCTCCTTGAGGATCGCCAGGCGGGCGCCCGAGCGCCGTGCCGCCTCCACGGCCAGGCGGGCACCGCGCACGAACGACTCGGTCACGTCCGTCCCCGATTCGGTCACCACCTGGGCGGTGCCGTCGAGCACCGCCGCGCCATCGGCCGACGAGCCGGATCCCACGATCTCGGCGGGCGGGCGCGGCACGGGCAGACCGCCCGACACCTCCGGGCAGAACGACACCAGGCGGCCCTCGTCCCGCCACCGCTCCAGCAGCTGGTCGTCCACCCGCTTGGCACCGCCGTCGTAACGCACCCGGCTGCCGAGGAGGCACGCGCTGACCAGGATCCTCTCCACGCACACCAGCCTATTCGCGGCCCCGTCGAGGAGTGCCGGCGCTCCGAATGGGCACTGACGGATGGTCGGTCCCATCCCGTTCCCATGGAGCTCGGCATGGTACTCCTCGGCAAGCCGCCCGGGGAGGCGCCCGCTCGGCGGCGCCCCCGCGGGTCGGTCGTGGTGTCCTGGCTCACCACCACGGATCACAAGGTGATCGGCTATCTGTACCTCATCACGTCCTTCGCCTTCTTCCTGCTGGCCGGGCTGATGGCCATGGTGATCAGGGCGGAGCTGTTCTCCCCCGGCCTGCAGTTCGTGAGCAGCGAGCAGTACAACCAGATGTTCACCATCCACGGCACGGCGATGCTGCTGCTGTTCGCCACGCCGTTGTTCGTGGGCTTCACCAACGTGATCATGCCGCTGCAGATCGGCTCCCCGGACGTGGCGTTCCCGCGCCTCAACATGCTCAGCTACTGGCTGTTCCTGTTCGGCGGGCTGATCGTGTTCGCCTCGTTCCTCTCGCCCGGCGGCGCGGCGAGCTTCGGCTGGACGGGATACACGCCGCTGTCCGACGTGGTCCGCTCGCCCGGCCCCGGCGGCGACATGTGGGTCATGGGCCTGGCGCTGTCAGGGCTGGGCACCATCCTGAGCGGCGTCAACTTCATCGCCACGATCATCGGGATGCGGGCGCCCGGGATGACGATGTTCCGGATGCCGATCTTCACCTGGAACGTGCTGCTGACCAGCCTGATGGTGCTGATCGCGTTCCCCATCCTGGCCGCGGCGCTGCTGGCGCTGGAGGCCGACCGCAAGTTCGGTGCGCACGTGTACGACCCGGCGAGCGGGGGCGCGCTGCTGTGGCAGCACCTGTTCTGGTTCTTCGGCCATCCCGAGGTCTACATCATCGCCCTCCCGTTCTTCGGCATCATCACCGAGGTCATCCCGGTGTTCAGCCGCAAACCGCTGTTCGGCTACTTCGGCATGGTCGCCGCCACGATCTCCATCACCGGGCTGTCGATGACGGTATGGGCGCACCACATGTTCACCACGGGGCGGGTGCTGCTGCCGTTCTTCTCCTTCATGACGTTCCTGATCGCGGTGCCGACCGGGGTGAAGTTCTTCAACTGGATCGGCACGATGTGGCGCGGGACGCTGAGCTTCGAGAGCCCGATGCTGTTCGCCATCGGCTTCCTGGTGACGTTCCTGTTCGGCGGGCTGACCGGCATCATCCTGGCCTCCCCTCCGCTGGACTTCCAGGTCCACGACTCCTACTTCGTGGTCGGGCACTTCCACTACGTGGTCTTCGGGACGGTGGTGTTCGCGATGTTCGCGGGCTTCTACTTCTGGTGGCCGAAGATGACCGGGAAGATGCTCGACGACCGGCTCGGCAAGCTGCATTTCTGGGGGCTGTTCATCGGTTTCCACACCACCTTCCTCATCCAGCACTGGCTGGGCGCGGAGGGGATGCCGCGGCGGTACGCCGACTATCCGAGCGAGTTCGTGGCGCTGAACCGCGTGTCCAGCGTCGGGGCGTTCATCCTCGGGGTGTCCACGCTGGTCTTCCTCTACAACGTCTACGTCACCGCATGGCACGGCAAACGGGTGAACACGGACGATCCGTGGGGCTTCGGCAACTCGCTGGAATGGGCGACGTCCTGTCCGCCGCCGCGGCACAACTTCGCCGCCATCCCGCGGATCCGCTCCGAGCGTCCGGCGTTCGACCTGCACTATCCGCGGCTGCCGGGCCGGGGAGAGGGCGAGCATGCCAGGGAGACCCAGACCTAGGGCCTGTCCGGTGGATCATGCATTGATCCAGGACAAGGCGGTGACCGGCACGACCGCCGCCCTGAAGTCGCGGGCGGGCTCGTCGCACCGGGGGGAGGTCCCCGCCGCTGCTTGAGCCGGTTGATGCGGCGCTCGATCACGTCGCGCCGCTTGTAGACGGTTTGAGTCGAACGCCGCCGGGCGCCCGCCTCGCGAGCCGCGGTCGGCCCCGTCCGGCCTGCCGGTCGCGGCGATGCCCCGTGCCCGCAGTGACCGGCGGATCGCCTTCGAGCTGCGGGGCCTTGTCGGAGATCATCCGGTCAGGCCGGCAGCGGGGACGGCCCGGACCGGTCCGCGGCACCGCGATCGCCGCCATATGCGAGCGGGGCGCGATGGTGGCCGCCCGCCCGTCTGCGCTGCGACGCCCCGCCGACGCCGCAGCGTCGTTCAACCGGCTCAGGTGATGACGCCGGGCAGTGCCATCCGCCACGCCGAACGCGCACTACCAGGCTGTGATCACTGCTGCGGATCCACCATGATCCACCGGGCACGCCCTGGGCCCTGTCCGGTGGTTCTCGGCATTCAGCTTCAGTCGGCAGCCGGGGCGTCCACCACCCTCTGCGGATCTGTGGCATCACCGCCGTGTGCGAACGTGCCGACCAGCGGACCGGCCGGTCCCGTTGTCGCCCTGCCACCGGCTCGAATGACGGTGCGGCATCGCCACCCGCCCACGCCACGCTCGCCTGTCATCGGCGGGCCGGGATCGCCCTGATCGGTGTACCGCACCACGGTTCGCCGGAGACCGCCCGGCGGACGACCGAGACCGGTCAATCGGCCGCCGTGCCGGACGTGGACGGGCGCGCCGCCCTAGCCTGGCCCGCATGACGGAAGCGCAAGATCCGCCGGGGCGCGACTGGGCGGAGTGGCACAGGGCATATGACGATCCCCGGTCGCCCCTGTCCCGGCGGCTGCGCACCGTGCGGCAGCGCGTCCGGGAGGCGCTCGACGCCGCTCCCGCGGGCCGCCTGCGCGCGGTGAGCGTCTGCGCAGGCCAGGGCCGCGATCTGATCGGCGCCCTGGCGGACCATCCCCGGCGGTTCGATGTGACGGCGCGGCTGGTGGAGCTGGACGAGCAGAACGTCCGGGCCGCTCGCGCCGACGCCCGGCGCGCAGGACTGACCGGCGTGGAGGTGATCGCGGGCGACGCCTCGCACACCGACGCGTACGCCGGCGCGGTCCCCGCCGACCTGCTGCTGGTGTGCGGCGTGTTCGGCAACATCACCGACGCCGACATCGAACGGACCGTGTCGCTGCTGCCGCAGCTGTGCGCCCGAGGCGCTCACGTCGTCTGGACCCGCAACCGGCGGCCCCCGGACATCACCGGCGACATCTGCCGCTGGTTCGAGAAGCACGGCTTCGAGAAGTGCTGGCTGTCGCCGCCGGAGGAGAAGGCGTTCGGTGTCGGCATGCACCGGTTCCGGGGCGACCCGGTCCCGCTGGAACGCGGTGTCCGCATGTTCACCTTCGTCGGCTACGACGTCCTCCGCAAAGGCGCCCCCTGGCCGACCTAGCCGGGCGTCGAAAACGTTCGCCCCGGTCGGCCGTGCGCCGCGCCCGCCTCGCCGCACCGGTGCTGACACAGGTCTCCATGACGAGGACGCCCGTGCCAGGTCGTCATAGGCCAGACGACAGGGGCGGCGGCTTCTTCCAGGCCGACCATTGCGCCGCTCCGCAGCCCGCCGTGAGGACTCCCGCCTGCGCGGTGCCCGCTTTCGGCCCGCGGCGACCCGGCGCAGGACATCCCGCCATCCCGCGGACGCGGTGATCACCCGGCCGGGCGCGACGTCACGGCGGACGCATCCCACCGTCCACCGCGACCCTCGCGGGGATCACTTGGTGATGCGGGACACGGCCCACTGGGCGACGCGGACGGCGCCGTCGGGGCTGAGGCGCATGCCGCGCCAGGCGGCGCGGCCGTGTGCGGGGGCGACGATGAGCGCGCGGTTGCGGTCGACGCCGCGCATGATGTCGCGGGCCAGCTTCTCGGCGGTGTAGAGGCGGGGCGAGGCCTTCTTGATGTCGTCCCGGGCGTTGCCGCTCATCGCCGTCTCGGGAAGGCCCGGGTTGACGTTGCGGAGCAGCGGCGTGTCGACGAAGCTGGGGCAGACCACGCTGACCTTGACGCCGCGGGAGGCGGCCTCGGCGCGCAGGCCCAGGGACATGCCGACGACGGCGTGCTTGGTCGCGGTGTAGGGGATGCCGATCGGCATGGGGACGAGCCCGGCCAGCGAAGCGGTGTTGACGATGTGCCCGGACCGCTGCTCCAGCATGATCGGGTATGCGGCGTGGACGCCGTGCACGACCCCCTTGAGGTTGATGTCGATGGCGCGGTCCCAGTGGTCGAGGGTGAGCTCCTCGGCCAGGCCGCCGATGGCGATGCCCGCGTTGTTGAACACCAGGTCCAGGCTGCCGTACTCGGCCTTGACACCCTTGTAGACGTCGGTCACCGCGGCGGCGTCGGTGACGTCGAGCGCGGCGCCGGCGGCCCGGCCGCGGCCGAGCCCGTTGAGCCGGTCGGCGACCTTCCGGGCGCCCTCGCCGTCGATGTCGGTGACGACCACCGTGTCGCCCCGCGCCACCAGGGCGGTGGCGATCGCCCGGCCGATGCCGGACGCCCCTCCGGTCACGATCGCAATGCTCATCGCGCGCTCCTGCTCGCAACGGACCGCGGGGCCGGACGATGCGGCGGTCGAGGCTTCCGGCCCTGCGATCCCGTATTGGATGTGATGTTCAATTGGCGTCGTAGTCTACTGGCCGGATGAGGGCCGGGGACAGCCGTTGTTCCGTCCGCGGTCGGCGGCCTGGCCCTGCCCGCCGAGGCGGCGCCGGGGCCGGCCCGGGGGGAGGAGGCCGGTCCCGGCGCGCCCGCTCGGCGGCAGGTCAGGCGGCGGCGCGGACGCGCGGGGTGTCCCAGATGCCGAACGCCTTCCAGACCTGGCGGCTCACGGGGGTGATCAGGCCCAGCTCGGCCATGAGGTCGCGGACCTTGCCGACCGACTGGCAGACGTGGGCGCGGTTCTCGGGGGTGCGGTAGGCCTCGCGGACCACCTCGCGCGGGATGCCGAAGTGGCGCACCATCGGGCCGGGCGGGGACAGCATGATCCGCGCCATGATGCCGAGCACGACGGGGGCGGCGATGCCCAGCACGCGGCGGCGCAGCCGGCTCAACTGCGGGACGCGGTGGCGCAGGTAGTGCCGGGCGAACGAGATGTGCCGGGCCTCCTCCGCGATGTGGATCTTCATGATCGTCTCCTCCAGGGGGTGCTTGACGTGCCCGCCCTTGAGGGACTTGCGCTGCACGTAGTCGATGGGGTCCTCGCCGCCGAGCACGAACACGAACCACAGCTCGGTGCTGACCAGGGGGATCCACGGGGCGGCCTGGGCGACCAGGCTCAGCGCGCGCGGCATGCCGCGGATCGGCATGCCGGTGCGGTTGACGAACTCCTGGAACATCATCCCGTGGTGACATTCCTCGGTCGTCTCGTGGTAGACGTACCGGAACTCCGGGCGGCCGTTGGGCAGCCGGTAGGCGTAGTTGAGCAGCCCGCGCTTGAGCAGGTTCTCGAACTGCAGGCCGATCTTCATCGCGGTGGCGATCCGCCACAGGCCGATCTGCGCGCGGACGTTCTCGGGCTGCGACTTGTACCACTCGGTACCGCCCAGGGCGTCGACCTCGGGGTCGATGATCCAGCGGGGGTCGTTGGGGTCGACGGCGTAGTCCGGGTCGTCCCACGGGATGTCGGCGTAGGCCTCCCAGTGCTTTTCGACCGACGCCTTGTTGAGCCGGTCGATGACCCCGAGGTAGGACTTGCGGTCCTTGACCTGCGCGCGGACTTCCTCGGCGAGTTCGGTGGGGGCTTTGGTCATGGCAGGGGCTCCCTTGCGGTGGTGCACCGGCGGATCAGGCCGGCCCGGGACGTGCCGCGACGTCCGGGATCGGGCAGATCGCGGCGGGCCCGGAGTCGTCGGGGTCGGGGATGATCATCCGGGCGATGCTCTTGACCTGTGTCAGCACGGCCTGCTGGTGGCGGTCGTCGTCGTCGAGGGCGTTCTGCACCGACAGCCCGATGAACATGGCGAACACGCCGCGCAGCATGGTCGGGACGAAGTCGCCGGGCAGCTCGTTGCGGGGGAAGAGCCGCTCGAAGACCTCCAGGATGACCTGCAGGATCCGCTCGTTGATGTCGCGGCACAGCACCCGCAGGTCGTCGTCGGTGCGGGCGGCCACCGCCAGTTCCAGCAGCGCCCTGGCGGGCCGGCCGCAGAACACCTCCCACAGCAGGTCCAGCGCGCCCTCGACGTTGCGCCGTTCGGGCGGCAGCACGGCGAAGGCCGACTCGTAGGCCAGCCGCTGCTGTTCCAGCAGGTGCTCCAGCGCGGCGGCGACCAGCTCCATCTTGGTCGGGTAGTGGTGCTGCTGCGCGCCGCGGGACACGCCCGCCCGGCGCGCCACCTCGGTGGTGGAGGTGCCCGACCAGCCGAGGTCGACCAGGCACTCCATGGTGGCGTCGAGCAGCAGCCGCTGGGTGTGGATCCGCCGTTCCTCCTGGGTGCGGCGGCTCTCCCCGCGCCTGCGGGAGGGGCGTCGCCGTGCGCTTACTGACACGCTTCGACGGTAGGAGCGCGACATACATGCAATCAAGCCTGCTTGTATGTTGTGCTGCTCACAATTGGACGTATCGTCCGATTTGACGTTCGTGGCCGCTCTTCGGGCGGCGGGGCGGTGCGCAAGAGCAACCGGGCGGGATACAGGACCGCGGCACGGTGCATCCGGCCCGGTCATCGGCAGCTGACCGTCCTTTCGTACGCCCGGCGGCGTACGGGGCGGGGGCGCGGCTGCGTCCCCGGGTGCAGGCGTGATCACTCTCTCCGCACGACGACGCGGCGGCGGACGCGCCGCCAGCATCGTCGGCATGGGGAACGCGGCGAAGGCGCGGCGGCCGGTGCCGGACGACCGGCGCGCGGGCGAAGGCGGGGCGCGGACGGTCGGGCTGACCAAGGTGTACGGGACGGGGGACACCGCCGTCCGCGCGCTGAACGGCGTGACCGTGGAGTTCCCGGCGGAGCGGTTCACCGCGGTCGTGGGGCCCTCGGGAGCGGGCAAGACGACGTTGCTGCACTGCGCCGCGGGCCTGGACACCCCCACGTCCGGCAAGGTCTACGTGGGCGGCACGGAACTCGGGGCGCTGCCGGACCGGGCGCTGACCAGGCTGCGGCGCGAGCGCGTCGGGCTGGTGTTCCGCTCGGACAACCTGGTCCCCGCCATGACCGTGGCCGACAACATCACCTTGCCGCTGACGCTGGCGGGCAGGCGTCCCGACCGCGTGTGGCACGATCTGGTGGTCCGCGTGCTCGGCCTCGGCAACCGGCTGCGGCACCGGTCGGAGCGGCTGTCCGGCGGGCAGGCGCAGCGGGTCGCGCTGGCCCGCGCGCTGGTGACCCGCCCGAGGATCGTGTTCGCTGACGAGCCGGCCGGCGACCTGGACTCGCGGACCGGTGCCGAGATGCTGACGTTCCTGCGCCGCGCCGTGGACGACCTCGGGCAGACCGTCGCGATGGCCACGCACGACCCCGTCGCCGCCGCCCGCGCCGACACGGTGGTCTTCCTGGCGGACGGGCGGGTCGCCGACGTCATGCACCGTCCCACCGTCGCGGACGTGCTGGACCGCGTGCACGACCTGGGCGGACGGCCGTGATCCGGCTGGCGCTCGGCACGCTGCGGGGGCGGCGCGGCCGCCTGGCGGGCCTGCTGGCGGCGGTGTTCGCGGGCGTGACGTCCCTGACCGGCGCGCTGGTGCTCGGTGACACCTTCGAGGCGGGCGCGCACAGCCGCCTCGCCCGCGGGCTGGGGACGGCGCTGGAGGTGTTCGGCCTGGTCGCGGTGGTGCCGGCGGTGTTCACCGTCCACCACGCGTTCGCCGCCACGGCGGCCCGGCACGGCCGGGAGTCGGCGCTGCTGCGGGCCGTCGGCGCGTCCCGCGCCCAGGTGGGTGCGCTGGTGGCCGTCGAGGCGCTGGTGGCCGGTGTGGGCGGGACGCTCGCCGGGCTGGCGGGCGGCGTCGGCTGCGCCGCGCTGCTGGAACGCGTCCTGGACCTGACCGCGGGGGGTGTCGTGGTCACCGGTGGGACGCTCGCGCTCGCCGCGTCGGCCGGGCTGTCGGCCATGCTCGCCGCGGCGCTGGCGGCCGTGCTGCGCGGCGGCGACGGCGGTGTCGACGGGGGCGGCC
>NZ_BAABDO010000180.1:0-9155 GCF_039539665.1 Actinomadura keratinilytica | reverse complement strand
GGCGGGCCCGCCGCCCGCCGAGCCCGCCACCGGCCCGCGCCGCGGCCGGCGCCGTCCGGAGGCGGGCGCGACGCGCCGGGTGATCGCCGACTCCGGGTCGCTGGCCTGCCTGCGCGACGCCAGCGTGGACGCGGTCGTCGCCGAGGACCGCGCGCTGTCGCGGCATCTGGTGACCGAGTCGACGGTCGCCGAGATCGCCCGGGTGCTGCGTCCCGGCGGCCGGGTGCTGCTGTCGGTCGACTCGCTGACGCTGGGGATGGCGCTGCTGGCCGAGCAGAGCCGCTGGGCGCACCTGTCGGACGTGCCGAGCGCCGAGGTGCTGCTCGTCCCGTGGCCGGACGGCACGATCACCCGCTGCTTCTGGGCCGAGCAGCTGCGCGAGCTGCTCACCGACGCCGGGCTGGAGGTGGAGTGGATCAGGCCGCGCACGGCGCTGTCCCCGTCCACCGTCGAGCATGTGCTGGCCCGCACCCCGCGTGCTCTGGCCCGCCTGGTGCGCACCGAGCTGAGCGCCCCGGTGCGCGACGACTCCCTGGGGGTGCACCTGCTCGCCAGCGCCCGGCGGGTGTGAGCGCCGGTCAGCGCATCGCCTTGTCGTGCCTGGCCTGGCAGGTCAGGCAGCGGGCGGCCTCGGGGCGCACCTCCAGGCGGCCTTCGGGGACGGGCTCGCCGCAGTCCACGCAGCGGCCGTAGGTGCCCGCGGCGATGCGCTCGAGGGCCCGGACGACCGCGGCGCGGTGCCGCTCCAGCGACTCCAGCGCCGCCTCGACGCGGTCGCTGTCGGTCAGGATGGCGCCGGCGTCGGAGGCGGAGTTCTCCCGTTCGGGGTGCTCGCCCTTGAGGATCGCGATGGATCGGTCCGCATCGGCGAGCGCCTCCTGCAGGCGGGCGCGGGCGGCGGCGGTGTCCACGGTGCTTCGAACTCCTCCCGGTACTTTCCCGGGGCAGGCCCCGGCCCTGAGCGCCGCGCTCGCGGGCGGGCTCAGAACAGGGCGTCGGATCGGCCGGTGGGTATATCCCCGTTTGCCGTTGGCTTTATGAGTTCTGGCCCGTTGTTTCTGACGTTGTTGACGGCGGTGGAGACGGGGTAGGCCTCCATCGTCCCGGCCATCGCGGGCACCAGCAGGCCGCGCACCCGGTCGGGGTCGGTGAGGCCGGGGTCGAGCCAGGCGTCCCACCGGTCCGGCTGGACGATCATGGGCATGCGGTCGTGGATGCGGCCGAGCTCGTCGGGCGCGTCCGTGGTGATCACGGTGCAGGTCCACACCCACTCGCCCTCGGGCGACTTCCACAGTTCGTACAGCCCGGCCATGGCCAGGATCGAGCCGTCCTTGGGGCGGATGTAGAAGGGCTGCTTCTTGGGACGCTTGCGCTTGCCGCCCTCGGCCGCCGCGGACTCCAGCGCGTACCACTCGTAGTAGCCGTCGGCGGGCAGCAGGCAGCGGCGCCGGGCGAAGGCGCGGCGGAAGGACGGCTTCTCGTGCACCGTCTCGGCCCGCGCGTTGATCATGCGGTTGCCGATGGACGGGTCCTTGGCCCAGAACGGCACCAGGCCCCAGCGCAGCGTCCGCAGCTGCCGCACGGGCCCGGCGGGGACGTCGGCGTCGGCGCCCTCGCCCGCGCCCTTGGCGGCGTCCTCGGCCGGCCGGGTCAGGACGGCGGGCACCTGTTTGGTGGGGGCGACGTTGTAGTCGGGCTGCAGGTTCTGCTCGGTGGCGTCGAACTGCACCTGGAACTGGTCGAGCAGCTCCTGGCGCGCCCGTGCCGTGGCATAGCGACCGCACATGCGTCCATCCTGCCCCGCGCCTGTGACAAACCGCACTGCTCGGCGGCCGTGCTTGACCGTCGGCGCCGTGGGCATGTAGGCGACCATGCGACCCATCACGACCCTGGCCCGCCCGTTCGTGGCGGCGCCGTACATCATCATCGGCCTGGAGACCCTCCGCGATCCCGGTCCGCGCGCCGAGCAGGTGGCGCCGACGGTGAAACCGATCGCCGACCGGTTCGACTGGCTGCCCACCAAGGACCCCGAGGCCCTGGTGCGCTTCCAGGGCGCGCTGAGCCTGGGCACCGGTGCGCTGCTGCTGACCGGGCGGTTCCGCCGGCTGACCACCTTCCTGCTGGCCGCCCAGCTGGTGCCCTCGCTGCTGACCGAGCACCGGTACTGGACCGAGGACGACCCGGAACGCCGCGCCAGCGAGCGCTCGCACCTGCTGAAGAACGCCGGCCTGTTCGGCGCGCTGCTGATGGTGGCCACCGAGCCGCGCCGCGGCCCGCGGGCGGCGCAGCTGCGCCGGCAGGCGCACGAGGCCAGGATCCAGGCCGCCGCCGAGGCCAAGGCGCTGCGCAAGCAGACCGCGGCGGAGATCAGGAACGCGCGGCGCGAGGCCGCCCGGCGGGTGCGCCAGGCGCGTCGCCGACGCACCCGGCCGGCCCGGCGCGCCGCCTTCGCGCTGAAGCGCTGACCCGTTTCGGCGAGCCCCGTTTCCCGAAGAGAGCCTTAAGGAAATCTGAAATCCGTTGAACCCGGCGCGTCTCCGTGGCCGTACTGCCGTGCGACCGCCCGCTCCCTCCCGATCGGAAGAGGCCCGGCCATGGCAGCACCCGGAGCCGCGACGGACGCCGAACGGATCGTCACCCGGCTCTACCGCGAGCACGGTGCGGCCCTGACGGCGTTCGCGCTCAAGCTGACCGGCGGAGACCGGCAGTGGGCCGAGGACGTGGTGCAGGAGACCATGATCCGGGCCTGGCGGGGCGCGGACCGGCTGGAACCCGGAGTGTCGCCGATGCCCTGGCTGGCCACGATCGCGCGCCGTATCGTGATCGACGGCAGGCGGCGGCGCCGGGCCCGGCCGCCCGAGGTCGGCGAGGGGCCGCTGGAGACCGCGCCCGCGGCGGACGGGCTGGACCGGGTGCTGCGCAAGGTGGTCGTGGCCGAGGCGCTGTCGTCGCTGTCGGACGCCCACCGCGAGGCGCTGGCCGAGACGGTGCTGCGCGACCGCACGGTCGCCCAGGCCGCCGAGGTGCTGGGCGTGCCGGTGGGAACGGTGAAGTCGCGCGTGTACTACGCGCTGCGCGCGTTGCGCGTCGCACTGGAGGAGAGGGGGGTGACGGCGTGAGCGGTTCGCCGGTCGAGCACACCGACGTCGGTGCGTACGCCCTGGGCCTGCTGGAGGAGGAGGACCGCCGGGCGTTCGAGGCGCATCTGCGCGGCTGCGCGCGGTGCCGGGCCGAACTCCGGCGGATGCGGGGCGTGGCGGACGTCCTGTCCGACCTCCGCGACGCGGGCTCGGCGCCCGCACCCGACCCCGCGCCTGAGCCCGAGCCCGGACCTGCGCCTTCGCCCTGCACCGCGCAACGGCGGCGGGCGTGAGCGGCACCGGCCGCCCCGCGGTGACCGCCATGTGATCTTCTTGCCGCCGGTGGGGCGCGGCCCGTGCCGATAACCTTGGGCGCATGCCCTTTTCGCACTGGTCCGCGCCTGTCGCCGACGCCCCGGTGGACGCCACCGTCCGGCTGCCCGGCTCCAAGTCCATGACCAACCGGGCGCTGATCCTGGCCGCGCTGGCCGACGGCCCCGCGCTCGTGCGGCGTCCGCTGCGCAGCCGCGACACGCTGCTCATGGCGCAGGCGCTGCGCGCGCTGGGCGTGGCGGTCGACGAGGACGGCGCCGACTGGCGCGTCACGCCGGGCGCGCTGTCCGGACCGGCCCGGGTGGACGTGGGGCTGGCGGGCACGGTGATGCGGTTCCTGCCCCCGGTGGCGGCGCTGGCAGACGGCGACGTGGCGATCGACGGCGACCCGCGCGCCCGGGAGCGCCCCATGGGCCCGATGATCACGGCGCTGCGGGCGCTCGGCGCGGAGATCGACGACGGCGGGCGCGGCGCGCTGCCGTTCACGGTGCGCGGCGGCGGCGCGGTCGAGGGCGGCCCGGTGACGATCGACGCGTCCGGGTCGTCGCAGCTGGTGTCGGGGCTGCTGCTGGCCGCGCCGCGGTTCGAGAAGGGCGTGCACGTGCGGCACGAGGGGCCGCCCGTCCCGTCCGCGCCGCACCTGGCGATGACGGTGCGGATGCTGCGGGAGGCGGGCGCCGAAGTCGAGATCGGCGCCGACGAGTGGCGCGTGGCGCCCGGCCCGGTCCGCGGCCGGGACTGGGACATCGAACCCGACCTGTCCAACGCCGCCCAGTTCCTGGGCGCGGCGCTGGTGACCGGCGGGCGCGTCACCGTGCCGGACTGGCCCGCCGAGACCACCCAGCCGGGTGACGCGCTGCGCGATCTGCTGGCGCGGATGGGCGCGCAGGTGTCGTCCGGCCCGGACGGCCTGACCGTGCGCGGCACCGGCGCGTTCCAGGGGCTGGAGGCCGACCTGCGCGACGTCGGCGAGCTCACCCCCGTGCTGGCGGCGCTGGCGGCGCTGGCGTCGTCGCCGTCCCGCCTGACCGGCATCGCCCACCTGCGCGGGCACGAGACCGACCGGCTGGCCGCGCTGGTCCGCGAGCTGAACGCGCTGGGCGGCGACGCCCGCGAGCTGCCCGACGGGCTGGAGATCCGGCCGCGGCCGCTGCACGGCGGGGTGTTCCACACCTACGACGACCACCGGATGGTCATGGCCGCGGCGGTGCTGGGCCTGGCGGTCCCGGGGGTGCGGGTGGAGAACCCGGCGACGGTGGGCAAGACACTGCCGGAATTCACCGACCTGTGGACAGCGATGGTGCGGCCTGCGTAAGAACACGTGAAGGGGAGGCGGGACCACTGGCACGCCGAGTACGCGACTACGACGAGGACGACGTTCGGGTGCGGCCCGGGCGCCGCGGCTCGCGGCCGCGCACCCGGCGCCGTCCCGCCCACGCGGACGCCGTCCCCGGGATGGTGACCGCGGTCGACCGGGGCCGCTACCGCTGCCTGGTCGAGCCCGGCACCCCGGACGAGCGCGCGGTGACGGCCATGCGGGCGCGGGAGCTGGGCCGCAAGGGCGTCGTGGTGGGCGACCGGGTCGCGCTGGTCGGCGACACCTCCGGCGACCCCGACACGCTGGCGCGGATCGTGCGGGTCGAGCCGCGCGCGTCGGCGCTGCGCCGCACCGCCGACGACACCGACCCGTTCGAGCGGATCATCGTGGCCAACGCCGACCAGATGGCGATCGTGACGGCGCTGGCCGACCCCGAGCCGCGGCCCCGGCTGATCGACCGGTGCCTGGTCGCCGCCTACGACGCGGGCATGGCCCCGCTGCTGTGCCTGACCAAGTCGGACCTGGCCGACCCCGGCCCGCTGCTGGAGATCTACGCGCCGCTCGGCGTGCCGTACGTGGTGACGCACCGCGGCGGCGAGCTGGACGAGCTGCGCGGGCATCTGGCCGGACGGGTCAGCGTGCTGGTGGGGCACTCCGGCGTCGGCAAGTCGACGCTGGTGAACGCGCTGGTCCCGGACGCCGAGCGGGCGGTGAGCCAGGTCAACGCGGTCACCGGCCGCGGCCGGCACACCTCGTCGTCGGCGATCGCGCTGGAGCTGCCCGGCGGCGACGGGTGGATCATCGACACCCCGGGCGTGCGCAGCTTCGGCCTGGCGCACGTGCGTCCGGAACGGGTGATCGAGGCGTTCGACGACCTGGCCGAGGGCGCCGCGGAACGCTGCCCGCCGCACTGCGGCCACCTGAGCGAGGACTGCGGGCTGGACGGCTGGGTCGCCGACGGCCGCGCCGGGCGGGCCCGTCTGGACTCGCTGCGCCGCCTGCTGGGCAACCTGGGCTCCGGCGGGCCGGTCCCGGACGGCGCCTCCGCCCGCGACTGACGGGACGGATGGTGCGCCTGATGCCAGACTCGGTCCCATGGAGCGGCGCACGTTCCTCAAGACGACCCTCACGGCGTCGGGGCTGACCGCGCTGGCGGCGGCCGGCTGCTCGGACGACGCCGCGCCCCGCCCGGCCCGCCGGCCGACGCCGTCGCGGTCGGCGACCGCCCGCCCCACCGGCCCGGCCGACTGGAACGCCCTGGAACGCGGGCTGAAGGGACGGCTGGTCCGCCCCGGCGACGGTGACTACGACCGGGCGCGCCGCCTGTACATCCCGCGCTACGACTCCGTCCGCCCCGCCGGCATCGCCTACTGCGCCACGCCCGAGGACGTCGCCGAGTGCGTGGCGTTCGCGACGCTCCGGAGGCTGCCCGTCGCGGTGCGCAGCGGCGGGCACAACTACGCGGGCTGGTCCACCGGGACGGGCCTGGTCGTCGACGTGTCCCCGATGGACCGGGTGCGGATCGGCGGCGGCCGCGCCGTGGTGGGCGCCGGGACCCGGCTGATCGACCTGTACGCCGAGGCCGCCGAGCGGGGCGCGGGCGTGCCGGGCGGCACCTGCCCGACCGTGAGCGTGGCCGGGCTGACGCTGGGCGGCGGGCTGGGGGTGCTGTCGCGCGCGTACGGGCTGACGTGCGACGTGCTGGAGTCGGTGCGGGTCGTCACCGCCGACGGGCGGGTGCGCGAGTGCGACGCCCGCCGCGACCCCGACCTGTTCTGGGCGTGCCGGGGCGGCGGTGGCGGCAACTTCGGCGTCGCGGTCGCCTTCACCTACCGCACGCACGCCGTCGAGGACGTCACGACGTTCTCGGTCGGCTGGCCGTGGCCGCGGGCCGCGGACGTGATCCGCGGATGGCAGCGGTGGGCGCCGTCCGCGCCCGGCGAGGTGTGGACGAGCCTGCAGATCAACACCGCGCCGTCGGCGGGGGCGCCCACGGTGGAGGTGTCCGGCGCCGCCCTCGCCGACCCCGCCCCGCACATCGACCGGCTGGTGGCGGCCGTGGGCCGCGAGCCGAGCGCGCGGTCCTCGCGGCGCCGCCCGTACCTGGAGGCGATGAAGGCGCTGGGCGGGTGCTCCGGCCGGTCCGTCGGGGCCTGCCACGCCCAGGGCGACCTGCCGGGGCAGCGTCCGGAGGGGCGGTTCCCCCGCACCGACTACGCGGGCAAGTCGCACGTCGCGCTGCGCCCGCTGCCGGACGGCGCCGTCGACGGCCTGGTCGCGCGGTTCGCCCGCGGCAACGGCCGGTCGGGACGCTCGGTGCTCATGGACGCGATGGGCGGCGCGATCGGCCGGGTCCGGCCGGGCGACACCGCGTTCCCGAACCGCGGCGGGCTGTTCGTCCTGCAGTACCTGGCCGACGGCGACGACCGGGCGTGGCTGCGCGGCACCCACCGGGTCATGGACGCCCACCTGCGCGGCGCCGCGTACGTCAACTACATCGACCCCGACCTGGCGGACTGGCGCCGCGCCTACTACGGCGCCAACCTCGATCGCCTCGCCAAGGTCAAGGCGGCCTACGACCCCGGCCGGCTGTTCCGCTTCCCCCAGGCCGTCTAGCGGGGTGTCCCGGGGGTCACCCCCGGGTGAGCTCCTCCAGCAGGTCGCGGGCCCTGGCCTCGGCCTCGTCGAGCGACCGGACGTGCTCGGGCGCCAGGTCCCGCACCGACCGGGTCAGCGCGTCCGCGACCTGGCTGAACGCGGCCTCCTCGGCGCCGCGCAGCGCGGCCCGCACGGTGGCCGAGCGGGCGCCGAGCGCGGCCCATTCCAGCTCCAGCCGGGCCACGGCCTCGTCGAACGCGCGCGCCGTGTCGGCCCCCGCGGCGCGCAGCGGTTCGGGGATCGGCCCGCCGCCGGCCCGGCGGCACCGGCCCGACAGCGCCGAGACGCGGTCGGCCAGCTCCAGGCCCTCGCGGGCCAGCGGGAGCACGTCGTGGATCAGGTCGGTGACCGCCGACGCCAGCTCCTCCACGCGGGTCAGCAGCGTCCGGGTGGCCTCCTCCAGCGCCGCCGACGTGCGCTCGGCGACCTGTTCGGCGACCTGCCGCCGGCACCGGGCCAGGTCGGGGCCGACCGCCGCGTCCAGCCGCCGCCGCAGCTCCGCGGCCCGCCCGTCGCCGTCCGGGGCGGACGGCTGCGCCGGGAGCGCGGCCAGGACGCGCCGCAGCCGCTCCTGTCCCGCGGCGGCCAGCTCGTCGCCGACCTCGCCGAGCGCCTCGTCCGCGCGCGTCCTGAGCCGCTCCACCCGCCCGTACAGGGCCTCCCGGCGGAACGGGTCGTTCAGCTCGTTGAGCAGCGCCTGCAGGCGCCGCGACACGTCGATCGCGTGCTCGGCCAGCGGGACCAGCCGGTCGGCCAGCTCGTCCAGGGTGGTGGCCCGGCGCGGGTCGGTCAGTTCCGCGACCCAGCCGGGAAGCTCGTGCGCCATGCCCTCATGCTGTCACCGCTCCGCCGCCTGCGGCCGCGCACCGGTAAGTGTGTCGGCGCACCGCGTGATGGCGGTAGCGTTGCTCGCCGTGGCGGACTATTCCGACGACCTGCGTCTGGCGCACGTGCTGGCGGACGCAGCCGACGACATCACGACCAAGCGCTTCCGCGCGCTCGACCTCGCCGTCGAGACGAAACCGGACATGACGCCGGTGAGCGACGCCGACCGCGGAGTCGAGGAGCAGATCCGCGGCACCCTCAAGCGGGCCCGGCCGCGGGACGCGGTGCTCGGCGAGGAGTTCGGCCGCACCGGGCAGGGGGCGCGCTGCTGGATCATCGACCCGATCGACGCCACCAAGAACTTCGTGCGCGGCGTGCCGGTGTGGGCCACGCTGATCGCGCTGATGGAGGACGACGAGGTGGTGGTCGGGGTGGTCTCGGCGCCCGCGCTGAACCGCCGGTGGTGGGCGGCGCGCGGCGGCGGCGCCTGGGCCGGCCGCAGCCTTTCCCAGGCCGGCCGCCTGCAGGTCTCGGCGGTGTCGGACCTGGCCGACGCGTCGCTGTCGTTCTCCAGCCTGAGCGGCTGGGAGGAGCAGGGGCGGCTCGACGGGTTCCTGGACCTGACCCGCGCGGTCTGGCGCACCCGGGCGTTCGGCGACTTCTGGTCGCACATGATGGTGGCCGAGGGCACGGTGGACGTCTCCGCCGAGCCGGAGGTGTCGCTGTGGGACCTGGCCGCCCTCCACGTGATCGTCGAGGAGGCCGGGGGCATGTTCACCAACCTGGCGGGGGTGCCCGGCCCGGACGGCGGCAGCGTGGTGTGCACCAACGGCCGCCTGCACGCCGACGTCCTGCGGATCCTGGGCGGCGGGCGGCCGTCCCCGAAGGGCTAGGGCCTGTCCGGTCGATCTTGATGTTTGGCTGAGGACGATCTTGGGACT
>NZ_BAABDO010000179.1:0-9463 GCF_039539665.1 Actinomadura keratinilytica | reverse complement strand
CCCCGGCGCGGCGGCCGCGCGCGTCGCGCTGGGCGGACCGGTCGCGGATGGTGCGCGCGCCGCTGCCGCCGACCGGGCCGGGGGCGTGGCGGGCAAGCGGACTGCCGGGGTGACCCGGCTACTGAAGTGACACGGCCCTTCACAGGCTGACACGGCCCTTCGCCGGCCGAGGTGGTGGCGCCGCGGACGCTCCGACGGTAGCGTCGCGCGGGCTTCCCAGGGCGGGCCGGGCACGGCGCAAGCGTGTGCGGCACCCGTCCGGGGAAAAGCTGTGCCTAGAAGGAGCAGGCAGATGTAACCGTGGTTCACGCACGGGAACGGGGCCTGCACGAATAAGGTGAAAGGCCATGGCCACCTCGGAGTTCGTCCCACAGCCCGCGCGATACGCCGTGTTCGTCGACGCGGGGTACCTCTACGCGGCCTCCGGTGCCCTGCTCCTCGGCTGCAGCTCGCGCCGCGAATACCGGGTGGCGGCCGAGAAGCTCATCAAAGCGCTGACCGACCACGCCGACGACAAGCTGCTCGGCGAGCTGCTGCGGGTCTACTGGTACGACGCGGCGCCCAAGAAGCAGCCCACCGTCGACCAGCGCGTCATCGCCAACCTGCCGCTGGTGAAGCTGCGTTTGGGCAACCTGAACGCGCAGGGCCAGCAGAAGGGCGTGGACGCCCAGCTCCGCAACGACCTGGAGGCGCTGGCCCGGCACCGCGCGATCACCGACGCGGTGCTGCTGGCGGGCGACGAGGACATGCTGCCCGCCGTGGAGGCCGCGCAGCGCTACGGCGTGCGCGTCCACCTGTGGGGCGTGGAGCCCACGCACGGCTCCAACCAGGCCGAGTGGCTGGTGTGGGAGTCCGACACCGTCGAGGTGCTGCCGGCCGACTTCCTGCGCCCGTACTTCACCAAGGCCAAGGCGCTTCCGGTGCCCGCCACCCCGCCGGACGCGGCGGCGGTGCGCGACGGCGGCGGGGGCCGCGCGCCCGTGCCGTCGCCGTCCCAGGTGTTCGCCGGGCGCACCCCGGCGGTCAAGCAGCCGGCCGCGCCGGTCGGCTCCAACCCGGCCGTGCGGCAGGGCGCGCCCGCCGCCGGCGGCGCGCACGTCAACAACCACACCGCCCCCGCGTCCGGTACGGGCGAGGGCAAGCTCGGCCCCGACCGCGACCACATGCTGGAGATCGGCGAGCACGTCGCACAGAAGTGGATCTTCGAGCGGGGCCGGGACAACATCCGCGACCTGCTGCCCGGCCCGATCCTGCCGCCGGTCATCGACAAGGAGCTGCTGATCGAGGCCGAGAAGGAGCTGGGCGGCTCGCTGCGCCCCTACCAGGAGGCCCGCACCTGGCTGCGCGACGGGTTCTGGGAGCGGGTCTACCGCGAGTTCGGAATCGGCATCGGTAAGTCCTCCTAGCCGTCCCGCCTGCCTCCTCTCCCCCGCGGTTTGAGAAACCTTTCGTGATGGCTCGGGCACGCGGAGTGCGTTCGCCGCTACAGTTCCGGCCGTGTTGGGCGGATACGGACGAGATCACCGGCGACGCGCGGCCGCCACGGCGGTGCTGTGCGGCCTGCTGTCGGCGTGCGAGTCGCCCGTGCCGTTCTACCCGCCCGGCCAGGGAGCGCCGGACGACCCGGTGATCGGGCTGGGCGGTCCCGCCCCGGTCGCGGTCGCGTCGCGTCCCCGGGCCACCGCGGGCCCGGCGGCGACCGGCGCCGACGTCTACGCGGCCACCCGCCCCGGCAGGTGGAGCCCCGTGACGCGGGCGCTGCCGCCCCGCCTGTACGTGCCGAACGCCGCGACCGGGGCCGTGGACGTCCTGGCGCTGCCCGGCGGACGGCTCGTCGGCCGCATCCCCGTGCCCGGGGGCGGCCGTGACGCGCGGGTCGTCCCGTCCTGGAATCTGAAGTGGCTGTGGGTGGTGGGGCGCGACGGCCTGCTTCCGGTGAGCGCGCGCAGCGGACGCCGGGGCCGGGTGCGCCCCGTGCCCGGGGTGCGGGGCCTGTACTTCACCTCCCGTGGACGCGAGGCGGTGACCATCTCCGCGCGCAGGGTCGTCTTCCGCGACCCGGTCACCATGCGGGCGCGTGCCGCGCTGCGCCTGCCCTGCGTCGGCACCCCGCACGCCGACCTCTCCGCCGACGAGGGCACGCTCGTGCTCGCCTGCGTCCGTCCGGGCATGCTCGTCGGCGTCGACGTGGCCCGCCGCGTCACCACCGGCACGCTGGCGCTGCCCATCGGCGCCCACCCCCAGGGGGTGCGACTGTCGCCCGACGGCTCGCTGTTCTACGTGGCCGACGCCGTGCGGGGCGGCGTCTGGCTGGTGGACGCGGCGCGCCTGCAGGCGACCGGGTTCATCGTCACCGCCCCGGGCGCGTCCGGTCTGCTGCCCGGCCGGGACGCCCGAACCCTGTACGTCCTGGGCCGCGGCGACGGGTCGCTGACCGCCGTCGACTTCGCCGCCCGCCGCGTGACCGGCCGCCGGCGCCTGCCCCTTGCCGGGACGGCGGCGCTGGGCGGCGCCGCCGCCGACGGCGCCGCGCTGTGGCTCACCGCCCCGGCCGCCGGCACGGTGTACTCCGTCTCGGCGGACGACGGCGGAGTCACCGGCATGGTGCGGCTGGGCGGCCGCCCGGTGAACCCGCTGCTCTACCCCCAGCCGGCCCGCTACAGCCTGGGCGGCACCGCCCACTTCCGCTGACGGCCGCCCTCGTGTGAGCCGGGGTCAGCCGGCCCGGAGGCGCTGGGCGTAGGGCAGCAGCTCCTCGATCAGGGCCTCGGTCTCGGGCTGCAGCTCGTCGTAGGCGCTGCGGTCGAGCAGACGGGAGCGCATCTCGTCGACGACCACGTGCACCTGGTGCTCGTCGCCGGTGGCGTGGGTGGCGCGCAGCAGGTCGCGCCACAGGCCCTCGTCGTCGTAGGCCAGGCGCAGGCCGGCGCGGGCCGCGCCGACGGCGCCGCGGGCGTCGCCCTCGTCCAGGCGCAGCACGACCAGGCGGTGCGCGACGTCGATGACGCGGGCGGTCACCTCGTACTCCAGGTCGTCGGCGGCCAGCCAGGCGTACCGGCCGCGCGGCCGGTCGGCCAGCACGGGGCCGCGCACCAGGTCCAGCGCGTACGACATGTAGGCGGTCTCGGACTCCGGCTCGGCCGCCGACCGCCACACCAGCCAGCGGAACACCGCCCAGTCGACCCGCACCTCCGAGCCGAGCCGGATGCGGCCCCGCTCGTCGTAGTACAGGTTGGGGCGGCCGCGGGCGTCGCGGCCCAGCCAGTCCGACACCCGGGCGATGGACGCGTCGCGCACCCCGGCGCTGACGCCGCGCGGCCAGATCGCCCCGCCCAGCACCGTGGGGTGCACGCCGCCGGGGTGCGTGGCCAGGTAGACGAGGATCTCGGTGCACAGCTCGCGGCGGCTCTCGTCGATCGGGCCGGGTGCGTCGATCTCGATCGGGCCGAGCAGCCGGATGTCCACCGAGAACCGGCCGGTGCCGGGCGGCTCGGCCAGGCCCGACTGGTCGGCGGAGGCCAGCAGCCGGATGTCGTCGGCCACGTCCGGCAGCGGCACCGACTCCAGCCGCGACGCGGTGTGGAACAGGTCCACCACGGCGCGGTAGTGCTCCTCGGGGACGAGCTGGGCGTCCACCTCGAAGCCGAGCACCCCGGCGTGCAGCCGCCCGGCCGCGTCCAGCTCCCAGGTCCAGGTGGCGCCCTGCACCTCGCCCGCCACCAGGTAGCCGGCGGCCATCCGGGTGCCGGTGCGGGCCAGCGCGACCAGCCGGTCGGCCTCCTGCTCGGTCGGCTGCTCGGCCATGATCAGGTAGTGCGGCATCCACGCCTCGCCGAACACGCCGCGGCAGCGCCCGGTCAGCACCGAGTCGACGCCGGAGGCGGCCAGCGCCTGCCGCACCTCCTCGCTGCGGCCCTCCAGCTCGGGCAGCGCCTCGTCCAGGGTGTCGACGACGCGGATGCGGTCGGGTGCGATGCCGGCCAGGCCCTCGCCGAGGTCGCGGCCGAACCCGACCAGGGTGATCCGCATGTGGTCGGACCAGCGGTTGGTGGCCAGCTCCAGCGCGATCGCGGCCAGCGCGGAGCGGCGCACGTCCGGCGGGCCGTTCAGCGCGATCAGGCCGTGCGCGGCCTCCAGGTCGACCAGGATGCGGCCGGTGGGGTTGGTGCCGATCGACACCAGCCCCGGGTAGGGGGCGAGCACGTCACCGAGGTCGGACGCCTCCAGGGCGGGCAGTGCGTCGGCGCGCAGCCGCCACACCTGCCCGTCGTCGTAGGACTGCCAGGGGGCGGGCGGGTTGCGGTCGGCGGGGGCGATCCACAGGTCGAGGCTGGCCGGGCCCAGGTGCACGCCGTAGACGGTGGGCAGGGCGCGCCCCTCGGCGGCCATCGACCGCGACAGGTGCCGCAGCCCCAGGTCCAAAAGGCGCGCGGCCTTCTCGTCGGCGCCGAACCGCAGCGCCTGCTCGGCCTGCGCGGCGGCGCCGACCGGCCGCTTGATCATGTGGCCGAACGCGCGGTGCCACATCTGCGCGCGCCGCCGCCGGCCGAGCGCGCCGAGCAGCCCGGCGGCCAGCAGCGACGCCGCGGCCAGCCCGTGCGGCCAGTCCAGGTCGAACGGCAGGACCGCGCCGTCGCGGTGGCCCGGCACCTCGGCGCCGCCGGTGTCGGCGCGGCCGCCCATCTCGTTGGACGGCTGCGGCGCCGGGGTGCTGGACGCGTGCGGCGTCTCGGGCGCCTTGGTCTGGGACGGCTTCGGGGCGGGCGTCGTGGGGGTCTGGGCGGGTTCGGACGCCGCGGGCGCCGGAGCCGGCGCCTGGGGCGCGGGCGTCTGCGACGCGGACGCCTGGGGAGCCGGTGTCTGCGGGGCCGACGCTTGCGGGGCGGGCGTCCGCGGGGCCGGCGTGCGCGGTGCGGGAGTCTGCGGCGCGGGCTTCTGCGGTGCGGGCTTGGACGGCGTGCCCTGCTCGGGGGCGGGGCGCGGCTTCTCCTTGGGCTTGTCGGGGACGGCGTGGCCGTGCCGGAAGTAGTCGTCCAGCTCCTCGACCGGGATGACCTTGGCGTTCTTGGCGTCCGCGGGCATCTCCAGGATCCAGCCGGGGCGGATCAGGCTGGCGATCGTCAGGCGGCTGCCGTCCGGCTGGGTGCGGCCCTTGTTGAGCGCGTAGATCTCCTTGTAGCGGCGGCCGTCGCCCAGGCACTTGTCGGCGATCTCCCACAGGCTCTCGTGGTGGCGGCCCTCCGGCGGCTGCACCCGGTAGATCTTGGTGGTGCGGGCCGACCGCTCCGCGCCGGCGGCGGCCTGCTCCGGGGCGGCGTGCTCGGCCGCGGCGGCCGCCTGCGGGGCGGCGGCGACCGCGGCCACCGGGCGGAACTCCTGCGTCTGCACCTGCGCGGGACGCTGCTGGTGCAGCTCCCGGCCGGAGAACGCCGGCATGATCGCCGTGGTGGCGGTGAACAGCAGCAGCGCCGTCGCCACCAGCCGGTGCACCAGCGACTGGGTGCCGCCCGCCAGCGGCACCCGCGCGGGCACGCCGATGCCGCGCACCCCCGCGTACACCTCGACGACCACGCACAGCGCGAACTGCAGCCACGCCAGCCAGACCAGGTCCACCAGCACGGTGATCAGGGCGCTCTCGCCCATCCGCCCGGTGAGGTCGCCGATGCTCGGCAGCCGGTCGGGGATCGGCGAGCCGAACACCGCCAGCAGCGCGTAGGGCACGCCGACCAGCAGCACGGCCAGCGCGGCGATCGCGCCCAGCGCGGCGAGCACGTCGCGCGGGCCGCGGCGCCCGCCCACCCGCGCGGGCGTGCGCGTCGCCTGCCCGAGCCGGGGCGCCCTGCCGAGGCCCGGCTCTCCGCCGGTGGGGGGATCGCCTGGGAGGTTGCCTGTCCGCCGTACCGTCATCTGACCCCTATTGATCGTCTCCGCTGGTGACCGGATGGGCAGACGCCGTCGAGCTCATCGTAAACGCCCCGAACCCCGGCACGATGGACAGCAGCTGCGGCCGGACCGTCAGCTGGACGGTCACCTGCACCTGCTGGGTGTCGGCGACGCAGCTGCGGCCGGTGACGTCCTCGCCGTAGGCGTCCAGCAGGTCGCAGGCGGCCACCCGCGCCCGGCCCGGGTCGATGACCGGCTTCCCGGTGCGGCGCAGCGCATCGGTGTCGATCTCGTTGGCGCCGGCCCGCGCGGCCTGCTCGGCCATGTCGGCGGCGCGCTGCCGGGCGTGGATGGCCAGACCGCCGTCCACCAGCAGCCCGGCCAGCAGGAACACCGCCGGGGTGAACAGCACGACGTAGGTGGCGATCGTGCCGTGATCGCCGCGGGCCGGGTGCCGGCGCCGGCTCGCCCGGCGGCTCATCCCGCGCCTCCCAGCGCACCGCCGACGACGTCGGTGCCCCGGTAGGTGTAGGTGTCGATCGGCGCGACCGCCCGGCCCCGCAGCTCCTTGGTGCCGGGCAGGCCGATGAACGTCAGGTCGCCGAGGTCGACGTCGCACACGATGGTGACGGCGACGCGCCCGCCCGGCCGCCAGTCGCTGGTGTCGGTGTCCACGCGCGGCCCGCCGGCGCACCAGTCGTAGCCGTCGAGGTCGGCGCGGGCGGCCTCGTCGGCGAGCCGGACGGCGGCGCCCGCGCTGCGTCCCACGGACGCGGCGCGCACCGCGTCGCGGGCGGCGCCGTCCACCTGGCTCTGCGCGTCCACGATCCGGCCGGCCCCGGCCAGCAGCATGAGGAACGCCACGAACAGCGGCGCGACCAGCACCAGCTCCAGCGACATGGATCCCGCGTCGGGCCTGGCCGGATGTGGCCGCGGGCCGGTGGGCGTGCTCGTCACCGGGCGCCTCCCTCGCAGGCCGTGCCCTCCCCCACGTCCGGGCGGAAGCACTCGATCGGCCCCTGCGACCGCTGCGCCACGCGGAAGGTCAGGAACGGGATGACCCGCACCGCCTCCCCGCTGACCTCCACCCAGCGCTGGTCGCCGGTCTCGCCCGTCCGCACCCGCAGCCCGCTGATCAGCTGCGGGCCGATCTGGCGGACGTCGCCGGTCGCCTTGGCCACCGCCGCGTCCTGCCAGCCGCCGCCGACGGGCTGGGTGCGCGCCACCCGGGCGCCCGCCTGCGCCGCCGCCAGCGCGACGTGCCGGGCGTGGTACACCATCGCGAACTGCACCACGCACAGCATCACCAGGATCAGCACGGGCGTCAGCAGCGCCCACTCCAGGGTGGACGCGCCGCCGTCGCCGCACCCGCCGCCCCTGCGCGGCGGCACGGCTCGCGACCGGATGCGCTGTGACCGGATGCGCTGTGACCGGATGCGCTGTGACCGGATGCGGACCGGAGCGGGCATGGCCGGGCGCCTCACCCCGTCCTGATGTTGCCGGCGGCCTGCTCGACCTTCTGCTTGATCAGCACGCCGACGCCGAGCGCGATCGCGGCCAGCAGCGCCGTGATGATCGCCCATTCGATGGCCGAGGCGCCGCGGTCGCGGCCGTCGCCGGCGCGCAGCCGGTGCAGCCGGTCGCCGAGCAGCGCGCGCAGGTAGAGGATGGCCGGATCGTTCAGCGGATTGGTCGGTGGCATCGCTTCTCCTCGCCGGGGTCTGGGTCGGGCTGGGCCGGTCGGTCGTCGGGGGTCGTCGGGCGGTCATGGTCAGGCTGCCATGACCCGCATCACCGCGGGATAGGCCAGGAAGATCAGGAACGCGGCGCACAGCAGGAGCTGGGCGACGAGCATCGACTGGGACCGCTCCCCGGCCTTGCCCTCCAGCTCCGACAGCTCCCGGCTGCGCATGGACGCGGCGCGCGCCGCCAGCGACTTGCGCACCTGCGCCCCGTCGTCGGCGACCAGCGCCAGCGCGCCCGACAGGTCGCGCAGCTCGTCGATGTCCAGCTCGTCGCCGAGGCGGCCGAGCGCCTGCCAGGGCGTCTGCCCGGTGATGCGGGCGGCCGCCACCGCGTCGCGGATGCGCAGCATCGCCCAGCCCTCGCCGACGTTGGACGCGGTCACCAGCGCCTCGGGCACGCCGCGTCCGCCCGCCAGGTTCATCGACACCAGGTCCAGGAACGCGCCGACGACGTGCCGGAAGTCCTGCCGCCGCGCCCGCGCCTCCTCCTTGAGCTGCATGTCGGGAAAGAAGAAGAACAGCACCGCGAACAGCACGCAGATCCACACCGGGACCTGGAACGACACCCCGGCGCCCAGCAGCGCGAAGTATCCGGCGACCACCGGGATGAACAGCAGCGCCGCGGCGGGCAGCAGGAACTTGGTGGCCAGGAACGCCTCCAGGGAGCGCCCGGTGATGGCCAGGTCGGCGCGCACCGACTGCAGCCGCCAGCCGCGCGCCTCGCACAGCCGCACCAGCTCGCGGCCGATGCGGGCGCGCAGTCCGCCCACCTTCTCCAGCGTCGGCGACATGCGCCGGGCGGCGTCCTCCTGGTCGCGGCGGCGGGCCGCGTCGAAGGCGGCCAGCCGCGCCGCCAGCCCGGGACGCGGCGGGAACAGCGCCCGCACCAGCAGATACAGTCCGACGCCGACGACGGCGCCCGCGAGCAGCGGGCCCGTCATGCCGTCTCCCGTCATGCCGATCCCCCTCCGCCGGCGTCCATCGCGTGCCGTCCGCGCAGCACCGTGCCGTCCCCGGACGGGCCGCCCGCCCGCCACGCCGCCACCGTGGTCGGGACCTCGCCGGGGACGCCCGGCTGCGCCGTGCGCGACCCGGTCAGGAACCGCTCGGGCATATCGTGCCGGGACAGCCGCCGCAGCCACACGAACCCCACCCCGTACAGGCCGATCACCAGCGTCAGCACCAGCTGCCCGAGGAAGTCGTCGTAGGGCCGCACGTAGTCGTGGTTGAAGACGGCCAGGCCGAGTGCGGTGCCGACGGACACGCCGACGACGATGCGGACGCTGCGGCGGGTGGAGCGCCGGTCGGCCTCGACGCGGCGGCGCATGTCCAGCTCGGCGCGGGCGGACGCGGCCAGCGCGGTGAGCATGTCGCGCAGCCCGGGGCCGCGCAGCCGCGCGTTGAGGATCAGCGCGGCGATCACCAGGTCGGCGGACGGGTCGTCCAGGTCGTCGGCGAAGCGGCGCAGCGCCTCGGGCATGGGCACGCGGGTGTGCAGCCGGTCCACCAGCGTCTCCAGCGGCCCGCGCAGCACCGGGGAGGCCACCCGCAGCGACGCGGGGATGGCCTGCTCCAGGCCGACCGCCCCGGCGATCGTGTCGCGCAGCGACTCGGTCCAGGCGGCCAGCGCCTCCAGCCGCGCGATGCCGCGCCGCTCCTCCGCGGCCCCGCCCGCCAGGCCGTTCCACGCCAGCACCAGCGCGGCGGCGCCCGCCGCGCCGATCGGCCAGCGCGTCACGACCAGCACGCCCGCGCCCGCGGCGCCCGCGGCGGCGCCGCCCGTGGTCAGCGTGCGGACCAGTTCAAGTCGGATCGTAGCCATGTCGTTCTGTGAG
>NZ_BAABDO010000178.1:0-9552 GCF_039539665.1 Actinomadura keratinilytica | reverse complement strand
GGCGGCGGCGGACGGGGCGGGCGGGGCCGGCCCGGAGACGGCCGGCGCGGCGGGGGCGCCGGCGGATCCGGGCGGCAGGCCGATCAGGACCGCGGCCCCGCACCCGGTGCAGACCCTCTCGGGGCAGTCCGCGCCGTGCCCGTCACGGCAGGGCGGCCGCTCGAAGAGGCGGTCGTCACCGCAGGTGGAGCAGTACAAGGGGACCTCCCTCGGCTATGACACGGATCACGTTCGCATGCGGCGGTGACAGAATGCGGGACTTCGCTCGGCGTGTCCGGAACTTCGTGCGCCGCCACGGCGACGCCCTCGATCGTGCCCGATCCCGCGGAGTCCGCCCAACTAGCGTACGTTGTACGCAAAACGGGCGGATCGCGGGCGACATGCGTGGGGCGGTGCACCCCGGCGGGGGTGTTCGTGGGAGCATCTCACCTGTGGTCGAAGACGCCGTTGGATCCAAGGACTCCGCTTCCGGGCTGGCGGACAGCCCCTTCCTGAGGGCCTGCCGCCGCCGGCCCGTGCCGTACACGCCGGTGTGGTTCATGCGGCAGGCGGGCCGGTCGCTGCCCGAGTACCTGCGGGTGCGCGAGGGCGTGCCGATGCTCGAGGCGTGCGCCCGCCCGGACATGATCATCGAGATCACCCTGCAGCCGCTGCGCCGGTACGCGGTGGACGCGGCGATCTTCTTCAGCGACATCGTCGTCCCGCTCCGCGCGGTCGGCGTCGACCTGGACATCAAACCGGGCGTCGGACCGGTGGTCGCCGACCCGATCCGCGGCCCCGAGCAGGTGGCCGCGCTGCGCCGGCTGACGCCGGACGACGTGCCGTTCGTCGCCGAGGCGGTGCGCGGCCTGGTCGGCGAGCTGGGCGCCACCCCGCTGATCGGGTTCGCGGGCGGGCCGTTCACGCTGGCCTCGTACCTGATCGAGGGCGGCCCGTCGAAGAACCACGAGCGCACCAAGGCCATGATGTACGGCGAGCCGGAGCTGTGGGACCGGCTGCTGGGCCGGCTGGCCGACATCACCATCGACTACCTGAAGGTGCAGGTCGAGGCCGGGGCGAGCGCGGTGCAGCTGTTCGACTCCTGGGTCGGCGCGGTCGGCCCGCAGGACTACCGGGCCTCGGTGCTGCCCTACACCCGCCGCGTCTTCCAGGCGCTGGAGCGGTACGGCGTGCCGCGCATCCACTTCGGCGTCGGCACCGGCGAGCTGCTCGGGCTGATGGGCGAGGCCGGGGCCGACGTGGTGGGCGTCGACTGGCGGGTCCCGCTGGACGAGGCCGTCCACCGCGTCGAGCCCGGCAAGGCGCTGCAGGGCAACCTCGACCCGGCGCTGCTGTTCGCGCCGTGGGAGGTCGTCGAGGCGCGGGCCCGCGACGTGCTGGCCCGGGGCCGCACCGCCGAGGGCCACGTGTTCAACCTGGGGCACGGCGTGCTGCCCGCCACCGATCCGGACGTGCTGGCGCGCCTGGCCGACCTGGTCCACGAGGCCTCCGCGTCCTGACCTGCGGCGCGCCCCGGGGCCGGTCCCTAGGGCCACCCTGATGCCGGTTCGGGAAGACCATCTGGAAAGGTGGAGTCATGACCGAGCTGGAGGCGAACGGAGGGCGGCCGCACGCCGTCGTCATCGGCGGCGGGATCACGGGTCTGACCGCCGCGCGGCAGCTGCTGCGCGGCGGGGCGCGGGTGACGGTCCTGGAGGGCTCGTCCGACATCGGCGGCAAGCTGAAGGTCAGCGAGGTCGGCGGGATCCCCGTCGACGAGGGCGCCGAGTCCGTGCTCGCCCGCCGCCCCGAGGCCCTGGAGCTGGTGCGCGACCTCGGCCGGGCGGGCGACCTGGTGCACCCGGGGACGAGCTCGTCGGCGATCTTCAGCCACGGGGCGCTGCGTCCCCTGCCGGCCGGGCAGATGATGGGCGTGCCGTCGGACCTGCCGGCGCTGGCCCGCGCGCAGGTGCTGTCCCCGATGGGGCTGGCCCGCGTGCCGCTCGACCTGGTGCTGCCGGCCACGCCGCGCGGCGCCTCCGACGTGTCGGTGGCCGACTACGTCGGCGCCCGCCTCGGCCGCGAGGTGGTGGACCGGCTGGTCGAGCCGCTGCTGGGCGGCGTGTACGCCGGCCGGGTGGAGCTGCTGTCGTTCGAGGCGACGATGACCCCGGTCGCGGTCGCCTCCCGCAGCCACCGGTCGCTGATCGCCGCCGTCCGCGGCATCCGGCAGGCCGCGCCCGAGAACCCGGGCCCGGTGTTCGCCACCCTGCCCGGCGGGCTGGGCACCCTGCCGCACCTGGTGGCCGACGCGATCACCGCCGGGGGCGGGACGGTCCGCACCGGGGCCATGGTGCGCGAGCTGCGCCGCACGCCCACCGGGTGGCGGCTCACCGTCGGCCCGGCGCGCTCGCCCGAGTACCTCGACGCCGACGCGGTCGTGGTGGCCGTGCCCGCGGCGCCGGCGGCCCGGCTGCTGGCCGACGAGGTGCCCGCCGCGTCCCGGGAGCTGGCCCGCATCGACTACGCCAGCATGGCGATCGTCACGCTGGTCTACCCGGTGAGCGCGTTCCCGCGGCTGCCGCGCGTCAGCGGCTACCTCGTCCCGGCGGTGGAGGGCCGGGAGGTGAAGGCCGTCACCTTCAGCTCGGTCAAGTGGCCGCACCTGCGGGAGAACGCACCGGACCTCATCGCGGTGCGCTGCTCCATCGGGCGGTACGGAGAGGAGCACACGCTCCAGCGTTCCGATGAGGACCTGCGGGCCGCGGCCGTCACCGAACTGGCCGTCACCTGCGGGCTCGACGAGCTGCCCATCGCCTCCCGCGTGACGCGGTGGGGCGGGGGGCTGCCGCAGTACAACGTGGGCCACGCCGACGTGGTGGCCCGCATTCGCGCCGCCGTCGCGGGTCAGCCCGGGCTGGCCGTGGCGGGCGCGGCATACGACGGATTGGGCATCCCGGCGTGCATCGCCACCGCGCGCGCGGCGGCGACCCGGGTGCTGGAATACCTCGACAATCGGGGAGGAAAAAGTCATGACGGAGCAGGCGAGCCGGCCCAAGGCTCGGGACCTCAACCAGGTGATCCGGTACACGATGTGGTCGGTCTTCCGGGTGAGGACCCACGGTGAGGTCGCCGAGGGCCACGCCGCCGAGGTGCAGGACCTGCTCGACCAGGCCGCGCAGAAGGACGTGACCACCCGCGGGGTGTACGACGTGTCGGGCCTGCGGGCCGACGCCGACTACATGTTCTGGTGGCACGCCCCCAGCTCCGACGACCTGCAGGAGCTCTACTCCCGGTTCCGGCGCACCGCGCTGGGCCGCGCCAGCGAGCCGGTGTGGTCGGTGATGGGGCTGCACCGCCCGGCCGAGTTCAACAAGAGCCACATCCCGGCGTTCCTGGCGGGCGAGGAGCCGCGCGGGTACCTGTGCGTCTACCCGTTCGTCCGGTCCTACGACTGGTACGTGCTGCCGGAGGAGGAGCGCCGCCAGATGCTCGCCGAGCACGGCCAGATGGCCCGCAGCTTCCCGGACGTGCGCTCCAACACCGTCGCCTCGTTCGCCCTGGGCGACTACGAGTGGCTGCTGGCGTTCGAGGCCGACGAGCTGCACCGCATCGTGGACCTGATGCGGCACCTGCGGGCCGCCCGGGCCCGGCTGCACGTCCGCGAGGAGATCCCCTTCTACACCGGCCGCCGCAAGCCGGTCGCCGAACTGGTCGCCGGCCTTCCGTAACCCCCCGCCGGCCCGCGATCCGGCGGCCGTGAGCGCGGGAGGCGACCGGAGCATCCCCCGTTGTCCCGTCTGGACCGAACCTTCGGCGGACTGCCGGTAGAGTGCGGCCCGTGACCAAGGCCCCCCCGAAGCACGCGCGTGGAAGGCACGCCAAACCGCCGTCCGAGCTGGCCGTCCGCTGGGACCGGATGGTCAAGGAGGCGCTGGGGGAGTCGGGCAGACGCAAGCTGCGGGCGGCGGGGGCCGGGACGGCCTCGCTGGTGCTGATGGGCGTGGCGGCGGCGGTGGTGATGTCGGCCACCGGCGGCGGCGACGAGGCGCCCCGGGCCGCGACCGCCGCCGAGCGCGGGACGGGCGGGCGCGGCGCGCCGTCCGCCCGGACGCCCGGCGCGTCCGCCCCGGCCTCGCCCACCGGCTCGGCCGCAGCGTCGGCCACGGGGTCGGCCACGGGGTCGGCCACGGGGTCGGGCGACCCCGACGAGGTGCCCGAGGCGCTGACGTACCTGGAGCGCAAGGACCCCGACAAGAAGATCACCAAGCATGTCGAGGACGTCCGGCGCAGCGGCGAGTTCCTGCGGGTCTACACCGACCTGGAGGAGGGCGACGAGAACTCCGACCCGGCGGTGTCGCTGTGCGAGTGGACCACCGAGTTCCTCAAGGAGGGCGGGGACGACGAGCCCCGCGTGTTCGTCCACGGCAAGAGCGAGGACAACGGCAGCGTCGTGCTGGCCAACAAGCAGAACGACAAGGACGACTGCAAGGTGGGCGAGACCCGCTGACCCCGGCCCGGCCGCGGCGGCGCGCCCCCGCCCGGGTCCGCCGGGCAGGGGCCGGGGTCACTCGGCGGGTTCCAGCGTCAGGCTGATGCTGTTGATGCAGTAGCGGTCGTCGGTCGGGGTGGGGTAGCCCTCCCCGTGGAACACGTGGCCCAGGTGGGAGTCGCAGGCCGCGCAGCGCACCTCGGTGCGCACCATGCCCAGGGACCGGTCCTCCAGCAGGGTGACCGCCTCGGACTGGGCGGGCTCGAAGAACGACGGCCAGCCGCAGTGGGACTCGAACTTGGCCTCCGAGCGGAACAGCTCGGCGCCGCAGGCGCGGCAGCGGTACACGCCCACCGTCGTGGTGTCGGTGTACTCGCCGGTGAAGGGCCGCTCCGTCCCGCCCTCGCGCAGCACGTGGTACTCCTCCGGCGACAGCTGCGCCCGCCATTCCTCGTCGCTCTTGCGGATCTTCTCCATGCTTCGACGGTACCCGGGCGGCGCGGTGGGGGGACACGCCGCATTCGCCCAGATCAGCCGGTGCCCGGCCGGAGGACCGCCGGCGGCGTGGGGTAGCGTGCCGGCATGGCCGCGCCAAGCATCGAGATCCCGGTGGGGGACCGTCTCGTCAGAGTGAGCAATCCCGACAAGGTGTACTTCCCGCAGACGGGCTACACCAAGCGGCGGCTGGTGGAGTACTTCGTCTCCGTCGGGGAGGGCATCCTGCGCGCCACCCGCGACCGGCCGACCACGCTGGAGCGCTGGCCCGGCGGGGTGTTCGAGGGGGCCCGGCTGGCCACCCGCGGCGACCCGCGCGGCGCCGACGCGTTCTACCAGAAGCGGCTGCCCAAGGGGGCGCCCGGCTGGGTGGAGTCGGCGCGCATCGACTTCCCCAGCGGCCGGTCCGCCGACGAGGTGTGCCCCACCGAGGTCGCGGTGATCGCCTGGGCGGCCAACCTGGGCACGCTGACCTTCCACCCCTGGCCGGTGCGCCGCGCCGACGTCGACCACCCCGACGAGCTGCGCATCGACCTGGACCCCCAGCCCGGCACCGGGTTCGCCGACGCGGTGCGGGTGGCGCTGGGCCCGGTGCGCGACCTGCTGGACGAGCTCGGCTACACCGGGTTCGTCAAGACCTCCGGCAAGGCGGGCGTGCACGTCTACGTGCGGATCGAGCCGCGCTGGACGTTCACCGACGTGCGGCGGGCGGCGCTGGCGTTCGGCCGCGAGGTGGAGCGCCGCGCGCCCGACCTGGTGACCACCAAATGGTGGAAGGAGGAGCGGGGCGAGCAGGTGTTCATCGACTTCAACCAGAACGCCCGCGACCGCACCATCGCCTCGGCCTACAGCGTCCGGCCGCTGCCGCACGCCCCGGTCTCGGCGCCGGTCGCCTGGGACGAGCTGGCCGACGCCGCGCCCGAGGACTTCACCATCGCCACGATGCCGGCCCGGTTCGCCGAGATCGGCGACCCGCACGCGGCCATCGACGAGCGCGCCTTCTCCCTGGAGCCGCTGCTGGAGATGGCCGCCCGCGACGAGCGGGACCGCGGCCTCGGCGACATGCCGTACCCGCCCAACCACCCGAAGATGCCCGGCGAGCCCAAACGCGTCCAGCCCAGCAAGGACACCGACCGTTCCGGACGCCGCCGGGATGGCAAGGGCAAGTCCTGACCGAAAACGGCCGGGCTTCCTACACCGTTGATCTTTACCCGGCCGCGTCCGCGGTGTTGCCTGTGCCTCCGTAACGATCATCGAGAATCCGGAGGTGCGGGTTGCCCGGGAGATCCCTGCGACGAACCCGACGGACCATCGCGGTGACGCTGGCGACCGGCGTCGTGCTGGCCGGCGCGGGCGGCGTGGCCGAAGCGCGGGCCGCCGTCCCCAAGATCGTGGTGAAGGGCGGCGTGACCCAGCCGGTCTTCTCCTACGCCGACGCGATCCGCGAGCACGTGTACGTCGAGTCGCCCCTCGACAGCGACCGCGACGGCAGGCGCGACCGCGTCAACGTGGACATCATCCGGCCCCGGGAGACCGAGCGGGGCCTCAAGGTGCCCGTGATCATGGACGCCAGCCCGTACTACGACAACGCCGGGCGCGGCAACGAGAGCGAGCGCAAGACCTACGACGCGGCCGGGAACCCGGTGAAGTTCCCGCTGTTCTACGACAACTACTTCGTGCCGCGCGGCTACGCCTTCCTGGCCGTCGACATGATCGGCACGACCCGGTCCGACGGCTGCCCGACCAGCGGCGGAGCACCCGACGTGCTCGGCGTCAAGGCCGTCATCGACTGGCTGAACGGGCGGGCCAAGGCGTACACGGCGGACGGCGCCCCGGCGACGGCGTCCTGGACGACCGGCCGCACCGGCATGATCGGCAAGTCGTACGACGGCACGCTGGCCAACGGCGTCGCCGCCACGGGCGTGCGGGGCCTGGAGACGATCGTCCCGATCTCGGCGATCAGCAGCTGGTACGGCTACAGCCGCATGAACGGCGTCAAGTACTGGGAGGACGAGCAGCCCTGGCTCGCCGACTACGTCGACACCGACCCGCCCGAGAAGTGCGCCGCCGTCCGCGCCGAGCTGGACGCGGGGGAGGACGACGCGACGGGCAACTACAACGCCTACTGGGCCGAGTCGAACTACCTGCACGGCACCGTGGGCGACGTGCGCAACGTGCGGGCCAGCGTGTTCGCCTACCACGGCGTCAACGACCTGAACGTCAAGACCGACCACTTCGCCAAGTGGTGGGCGGCCCTGGCGCAGCGCGGCGTGACCCGCAAGGTGTGGCTGTCGCAGCGCGGGCACGTCGACCCGTTCGACACCCGCCGCGAGCAGTGGATCGCCACCCTGCACAAGTGGTTCGACCACGAGCTGCACAAGATCCCCAATGACGTGCTGCGGGAGCCGCGCGCCGACATCGAGATCGGCCCCGACCAGTGGATCACCCAGGCGGACTGGCCGACGCCGGGGGCCCGCACGGTGACGCTGCGGCCCGGCGCCGACGGCACCCTCGGACTCGAGCCCGCCGCCAAGGGCGCCGCCGGCACGTTCACCGACGACGCCGGGCCGCGCGGCGCCGGCCGCACGGAGGGCGACCTGGTGTCCGACCCGACCGCGGCCAAGCCGTACCGGCTGTCGTTCGTGTCGGCGCCGCTGCCGCGCAGCCTGCGGCTGTCCGGCACGCCCACCGCGAACCTGAAGGTGAAGCTGGACCGGCCGACCGCCAACCTGACCGCGCTGCTGGTGGACTACGGCACGGACACGCGCATCGACTACCTCGGCTCCGGCGAGGGCATCGAGACGCTGGCCACCGAGAGCTGCCACGGCGAGAGCACCGCCGCCGACGACGCCTGCTACCGGCAGACCCGCACCAGGACGGTCACCTCGGAGGTGAACGTGGTGGCGCGCGGCTGGCTGGACGCCCAGAACCGCGCCTCGCTCAGCAGGCCGACCCCGCTGACCCCGGGCCGGTACTACGGGGTGCGCTGGGAGACCCTCGCCCAGGAGTACGTCCTCAAGAAGGGCCACCGGCTCGCCCTGGTCATCGCGGGCACCGACGCCGACTACACCACCGAGACGCCCACCGGCGCCCGGGTGACCGTCGATCTGGCGGGCAGCTCGGTCGGCGTCCCGGTCCTGCTCGGCGACGAGGGGCCGGCCGCGCTGATCGCCCCGGAGACGGGCGCCTGGCGCGGGCCGTCCGACGTGGTGCTGCCCAAGCAGCCCAAGCGGCTCTACTGACCGCGTGGGGCGGGTTCCCGGCGCGCCGGGAACCCGCCTCCCCCCGGCTCAGAACTCGAACACGCCCGCCTTCTCGCGCGTGTAGGCGAGCAGGGAGTCGTTGCCGTAGCCGCTGTCCTTGGTGCCCTCCAGCGGGAACAGCACCTTGCGGAAGGTGTTGATCCACACGGTGCCGGCCTCCAGCGCGCGGAACATGCGGTGGGCGGTGCCGAGGTCGCGCGTCCACACGCCGGCGGCCAGGCCGTAGGGCGAGTCGTTGGCGATGGCGACGGCCTCCTCCTCGGTGTCGAAGGGGATGGCCACCGCGACGGGCCCGAAGATCTCCTCCTGGCAGATGCGCAGCCCGTTGTCGGCGGTGGCGAACAGGGTGGGCTCCACCCAGTAGCCCCCGGCCAGGCGCGGCTCGACCAGCTCGGCGCCGGACCGTCCGCCGAACACCAGCTCGGCGCCCTCCTTGACGCCGAGCTCCAGGTAGGAGGTGACGCGCTCGTACTGCTCGCGGGAGACGATCGGGCCCATCGCGGTGTCGCGCGACAGCGGGTCGCCGAGGCGGATGCCCGCGGCGACGGCCCGCATCCGCTCGATCATCTCGTCGTACACCGGCCGCTGGATCAGCACCCGGGAGCCGCCGTAGCAGATCTGCCCGGCGTTCGCGGTGAAGATCGCCTGCGTGGTGACGCCCGGCGCGGCCCGGTCCAGGTCGGCGTCGGCGAACACGATGTTGGGGGACTTGCCGCCGAGCTCCAGGGCCAGCGGCTTGAGCGCGTCCGCCGACGCCCGGGTGATGAGCCTGGCGGTGTCCACCGAGCCGGTCAGGCTGATCTTGTCCACGCCCCGGCTGCGCACCAGCGGGTCGCCGACCTCCTCGCCCAGGCCGGAGACGATGTTGAGCACGCCGGGCGGCAGCACCTCGCGCAGCAGCTCGCCGACCCGCAGGGACGAGACGGCGGCCTGCTCGGCGGGCTTGATGATCACGGTGTTGCCCGCCGCCAGCGCCCACGCGGCCTTGGCCGACAGCGTGGAGATCGGCGAGTTCCACGGGATGACGCCCAGCGTCACCCCGTACGGCTCGCGGCGCGTCAGGCCCTGCACGCCGGGGCCGAAGTCGACGCCGCGTCCCTCGGCGGCGCGGACGCACTCGGCGGCGGCGCTGTTCCACAGGTACGTCATGCCGGGCAGGTCGCGTCCGGCGGTCTCGCTGATGATCCGGCCGTTGTCGCGGGTCTCCAGCTCGGCCAGCTCCTCGGCGTGGGCGGCGAACACCGCGGCGACCTTGCGCAGGCGGGCCGCGCGGGCGGCGGCGGGCAGGGCCGCCCACGCGGGGAAGGCGGCGCGGGCGGCGGC
>NZ_BAABDO010000177.1:0-9560 GCF_039539665.1 Actinomadura keratinilytica | reverse complement strand
CACCGCGCGGCCGGCGCGGCGCTCGGCCACTGCGGCCCGCCGTGCCGGCCGCGTGCGGCCGGGCAGGGCGGTGCCGGGCTCAGGAGCCACCGGAGCGGCCGGGGTTCTCCAGGCGGAAGAAGTTGCTCTGCGACCCGTCCGCCTTGTGCTCCTGGTAGATGAAGTTGAGGTTGCGCTCGTCGAAGGTGGCGAACCAGTCGTCCCAGGAGATCTCCCGCAGGTTCTCGCTGCGGGAGCCGCCGGGGAAGTCGAGCAGGAGCCGGCCCGGCCGGCCCCCGTACTCGCTGCCCGGCACCGTGGCGGGCTTGGCGCCGCGCTCCTCGGCCCACTGCCGGATCGAGTCGTGGTCGGTGGTCACCAGGCTGCGGCCGGGACGGTCCTCGTGCTCCTCCGGCGAGATCACGTGCTGCTGGTACCGGTGGTCTCCCTCGATGGGGCGGCCCGAGTCCGACATGGCACTCCTCCTCACGGTGCTGCTGGTCGGTACGGCGGTCGCCCCTACCCCGGACAAATCACATCAAAAGCCAACAAAGCAAACCTTGGAGGGGGGCGGGCCGCGCCTTTCCCCTCGGCCTCTCCCTCGGCGTCAGCCGGCCTCGCCCGGTGGGCCCGCGGCTCGCCCGGCCGGGCGCCGGTGGTGCGCCCGCCACTCGTCCATCCCCGCGAACGCACCCGAGCGCAGCGCGTCGACCAGCCGGCGGATCCACTCCACCTCGGCCTGCCCGACCGCGATCCGGTAGTCGTCCTCGACCAGGTGGATGTCCGCCACGCCCGCCGCCCTGGTCTCGGCCATGCGGGCGCGGTAGGCGGCCAGGCGCTCGGCGACCCGCTCCGCGCGCCGCTCCAGCAGCTCCACGGCCTCCTCGGGCGGCAGGGCGGGCAGCAGCGACAGCCCGGCCACGAAACGCGGGAACTCGTGCTGGGGCTCGCCGATGAGCTCCCGGAGCCAGTCGCGGATCTCGACGCGCCCGCGGTCGGTCAGCGCGTACACGGTGCGCTCGGGCCGCCGCCCCGACCGCGCCGTCCCGGCCTCCTCGATCAGGCCCTCGCGGTGCAGCGCGCGCACCACCGTGTACAGCGAGCCGTACTTGATGTTGATGCTGTCCTGCTTCTCGCGCTCGCGCAGCGTGGTGACCATCTCGTAGGCGTGCATCGGCCGCTCCTGCAGCAGGACCAGCACGGCCAGCGCCAGCGGATTGCTGATCTTCCGTTCTGCGGTCATGGCCCCTCTCCGGTCGCGCCCCACCCTAGCCCCGCCCGGCCCGGCGGCGGAGGCGCGGGACGCCGCCCGGCCCGCGCCCGGGAACGGCCGGGCCGGTAACCTGCCGGGGCATGACGGTGCTGCGTTCCCTGGCGTTGTTCGTGCTGGCCGCCGTCGCGGAGATCGGCGGCGCGTGGCTGGTGTGGCAGGGCCTGCGCGAGCACCGCGGCTGGCTGTGGGCGGGCGCCGGGGTGGCGGCCCTCGGCGCGTACGGCTTCGTCGCCACGTTCCAGCCGGAGGCGCACTTCGGGCGGATCCTGGCCGCCTACGGCGGCGTGTTCGTGGCCGGATCGCTGGTGTGGGGCATCGTCATGGACGGGTTCCGGCCCGACCGGTGGGACATCGCGGGCGCCCTCGTCTGCCTCGCCGGAGTGGCGATCATCATGTACGCTCCGCGCGGCTGACCCTCCGTCACCGCGCCGCGTGACCTGGGCCACGGGGGGCATCCCGCCGTTCCCGGTCGCGGAGCGTGGTGGAATGGCTAGCGTTGTCTCGGAACATCGGCTGACCTGCGTCTCTCCGGAGGTGCTCCATCATCCCCGTTCGCGGCCGGACGATCCGGCGGGCGGCGGCGCGCCCGGCGGCCGCACCGCTGGGCCGCTTCCGGCACCCGGCGCAGGCGGTCGTCACCGGGTTCGGCTTCGCCGTGGCCGTCGGCACCCTGCTGCTGTCGCTCCCCGCGGCGACCGAGGGGGACGCGCCCACCCGGTTCCTGGACGCGCTGTTCACCGCCACCTCGGCGGTCTGCGTCACCGGCCTGGTGACCGTCGACACCAGCGCGCACTGGTCGCTGTTCGGCGAGCTGGTCATCCTGGGGCTGATCCAGGCGGGCGGCCTGGGCATCATGACCCTGGCCACGGTGTTCGCACTGGTGATGTCGCGGCGGCTGGGGCTGCGCGCCCGGATGGTGGCGCAGGCCGAGACCAAGACGCTGCGCAGCACCGACGTGCGGCGGGTGCTGCGCAACGTGGTGCTGTTCAGCCTGGCCTCCGAGACCCTGGTGGCCGCGGTGCTGACCGTGCGGTTCGCGGTCGCCTACGACGACTCCCTCGGCCGGGCCGCCTACCACGGCGTCTTCCACGCGGTCTCGGCGTTCAACAACGCCGGGTTCGCGCTGTGGCCCGACAGCCTGGTGCGGTTCGCCGCCGACCCGTGGATCATCCTGCCGATCTGCGCCGCGGTCATCGTCGGCGGGCTCGGCTTCCCCGTGGTGTTCGAGCTGGCCCGGTCCTGGCGGCGGCCGCGCGGCTGGTCGGTGCTGACCCGCGTCACCGTCGCCGTCACCGGGGCGCTGCTGGCCTGCGGCACCCTGCTGCTGACCGCCGCCGAGTGGAACAACCCCGCCACCCTCGGCGGGCTCAGCGAGCCCGCCCGCTGGCTGGCCGGGTTCACCGCCGCCGTCATGCCCCGCTCGGGCGGCTTCAACAGCCTCGACGTGGCGCACATGCGCGCCGAGAGCTGGCTGGCCACCGACGCGCTGATGTTCATCGGCGGCGGCAGCGCGGGCACCGCGGGCGGCATCAAGGTCACCACGTTCGGGCTGCTGGCGTTCGTGGTGTGGGCGGAGATGCGCGGCGACACCCGGGTCCACGTGGGGCGCCGGCGGCTGCCCGAGGGCACCCAGCGGCAGGCCGTGGCGATCGCCCTGCTCGGCGTGGGGCTGGTGGTGGCCGCCACGTTCACGCTCATGGCGCTCACCGCGCACGGCCTGGACCGGGTGCTGTTCGAGGTCGTCTCCGCGTTCGGCATCGTGGGCCTGAGCACCGGCATCACCGCCGACCTGCCGCCCGCCGGGCACATCCTGCTCATCGTGCTGATGTTCGTGGGCCGCACCGGCCCGCTGACGTTGGCGACCGCGCTGGCGCTGCGCGAACGCGTCCGGCGCTACGAACTACCCGAGGAGCGACCCATCGTTGGCTGACACACGACACGACCCGGTGGTGGTGATCGGGCTGGGCCGGTTCGGCTCGGCGCTGGCCCTGGAACTGGCCGCGCGCGGCACCGAGGTGCTGGCCATCGACCGCCGGCCCAAGATCGTGCAGGGACTGGCCGGGCGGATCACCCAGATCGCCGCCGCCGACGCCACCGACCTGGAGGCGCTGCGCGAGCTGGGCGTGGGCGAGTTCTACCGCGCGGTCGTGGCCATCGGCGGCGACCTGGAGTCCAGCATCCTGGTCACCTCCCTGCTGGTGGAGCTGGGCGTCGACGACATCTGGGCCAAGGCCGTCACCCACCAGCACAAGCGCATCCTGGAACGGATCGGCGCCCACCACATCGTGCTGCCCGAGCACGACATGGGCGAGCGCGTCGCCCACCTGGTCAGCGGCCGCATGCTCGACTACATCGAGCTGGACGACGGCTACGCGCTGGTCAAGACGCACCCGCCCCGGGAGTTCGTCGGGGTGCCGCTCGGCGAGACCAAGCTGCGCAGCAAGCACGGCGTGACCGTGGTGGCCGTCAAGCCCAAGGGCGAGCCGTTCACCTACGCCACCGCGGACACGGTGCTGCAGTACGGCGACGTCGTCCTGGTCGCCGGGCCCGCCGGCAAGGCCGAGCGCTTCGCCGAACGGCTGTGACCGCGCCGCCGGGCGGGCCCGCCGCGGACGGCGCCGTCACAGGTAGCGCAGCCACAGGTACGGCGTCGCCAGCGCCACCGACAGAAGGGTGACGACCAGCCCGTACCGGGTGAACCGCCAGAAGCTGATGGGCGTGCCGTTGCGGGCGGCCAGGCCGAGGACGACGACGTTGGCGGAGGCGCCGATGGCGGTGGCGTTGCCGCCCAGGTCCGCGCCGAGCGCCAGGGCCCACCACAGCGCCTGTCCGGCGTCGCCGTGCTGCTGGACCAGGTCGGCGACGATCGGGCTCATCGTGGCGACGTAGGGGATGTTGTCGACGATCGCCGACAGGGCCGCCGAGGCCCACAGCAGCATCATCGCGGCCACGGCCAGGCGCCCTTCGGTCGCGTCCGCCGCGGCCTTGGAGACGTCGGCGATGACGCCCGTCTTCACCAGCCCGCCGACCATGACGAACAGCCCGGCGAAGAACACCAGCGTCGGCCACTCCACCTCGCGCAGGGCGTCCTCGGTGGTGACGCGGGTGGCGGCCACCAGCAGCCCCGCGCCCAGCAGCGCCACCACCGACGGCTCGTAGTGCAGCACCGGGTGCAGCACGAACGCGGCGATGACGACGCCCAGCACCGCCAGGCTCTGGGCCAGCAGCCGCCGGTCGGTGATGGCCTCCTTCTCCTCCAGGGCCATGACCGCCGCGGCCCGCTCGGGGTCGTAGTGGAACGCCGAGCGGAACAGCCACCGGCAGACCAGGCAGAACGCCGCCGTCAGCACCACGATGAACGGCGCCAGGTGGACCAGGAAGTCGTTGAAGGTCAGCCCGGCGCGGCTGGCGATGATGATGTTGGGCGGGTCGCCGACCAGCGTGGCGGCGCCGCCGATGTTGGAGGCCATCACCTCGGCGATCAGGTACGGCTCGGGGCGCAGATCGAGCCGGTCGCACACCAGGAAGGTGACGGGGGCGATGAGCAGCACGGTGGTGACGTTGTCCAGCAGCGCCGAGGCCACCGCGGTGAGCAGCACCAGCATGACCAGCAGCCGGTAGGGGCGCCCCCGGGCGCGTTTGGCGGCCCAGATCGCCAGGTACTCGAACACGCCGGTCTGCCGCAGCACCGAGACGATGACCATCATCCCCAGCAGCAGGAACACCACGTTCCAGTCGATGCCGGTGTCCTCGGCGAAGAACGCCGCGTGCGCGTCGGTGATGTGCAGCAGCAGCATCAGCCCGGCGCCGCCGAGGGCCACCGCGGTGCGGTGGATCTTCTCCGTCGCGATCAGGGCGTACGCCCCGACGAAGATCACGATGGCGATGACGGCGGTCACGGAACCCCTCCTGCTCGGCGGATGCGTCGGCGCGGGCGGCGGCGCGGCGGCGCGCCGCCGTTATCGGACACGCTGTCGGACGCGCTGTCGGACGCGCTGTCGGACGCGCTGTCGGACGCGCTGTCGGACGCGCTGTTGAACAAGCTGTCGGACGCGTCGTCCGGCGCGCCGTCGGGAGGGCGCCGAGGCCGTGCGAGCGGACGGAGGGCCCGGCGAGGCGGCGAGATCATCGGCGGTCGGCTCTCACAGGTAGCTGGAAACGGACGCCGACCAGACTTCCCGGCACACCGGACACGACCTTAACGTCATTTCGGTGCCCGTGCTACCAGGCGCTTCCGCGTGAAGAACGGAGGGGCGGAGCGGGCGGCACGCCGCGAGAGTGCAGAACCCGCTCCGCGCCGCGGGACACTCTACTCTTCCGCCCGGGTGAGATCATCCGGCGTCGGCCCCGCCAGGGGGCGCCGGAAGGGCGGACGCCCCTCCTCCCGCGGGCGGCCGGCGGCGGGGGAGGGGCGCGCTGGAGGCGGGGGCCTCAGCCCAGGGACATGTCCCTGCGGCGGAAGCCGCCCATGCCGGCGGCCGTCAGCACGGCGGCGACGGCCGCCAGCCATATCAGCGGCGTAGCGGTGAACTCGCCGCCCGGCAGCTCGGGGATGTGGTCGAACGGCGAGACGTCCCGCACCCACTGGTCCATCCGCAGCGTCGGCCCGAACAGCGAGATCACCACGACGGCGCCGTAGGCGCCCCAGCTCGCCGCCGCCACCCGCGGCGCCACCCCGAACAGCGCGACCGCCTCCGCCCCGACCGTCCACACCGCGGGCAGCTGCGCCAGCGCGGCGACGGTGACGCGCGGCGGCCAGCCGCCCGGGTCACCGGAGTTCAGGCCGTGGACCAGGCCGGCGGCGGCGCCCGCGAAGGCCAGCGCCGCCGCCGGCCCGAGCAGCGGGAACAGCAGGTGCGCGGCCTGCCAGCGGAGCCGCCCCACGGCCGTGGCCAGCACCGGTTCGGCGCGCAGGGACGCCTCCTCGGCCCGCATCCGCAGCACCGCCGACACCGCGTATCCCGCCGCGAACACCCCCAGCAGGCCCATCGCCGAGGCCAGGTAGGCGTCGGTGATCGCGGTCCGCCCGCCCAGCCGCGTCACGATCTCCTCCAGGCCGGGGTTCTCCTTCACCAGGTCGCCGACCCCGTCGGCCACCCCGCCGAACGCCACGCCGAGGGCGGCGAGCCCGACCAGCCAGCCGTACAGCGGACGGCCGTGCAGCCGCCACGCCAGCCCGAACGGGCCGGACAGCGCGGCCGGCGCCTCGGCGGGGCCCAGGGACGGCGGCAGGACGCCCGCGCCCACGTCCCGCCGCCCCGACAGCGCGGCCGCGGCCGCGACCGGCGCGGCGACCAGCGCGGCGCCGAGGAGCAGCACCCACCACCGCTCGTCCCCGAAGGGGGCGAGGCGGACGCCCCAGCCGAGCGGCGACAGCCACGACAGCCACTGCAGGCCGTTGCCCTCCCCGCCGACGTCGGCGGCCATCCGGACGGCGAACGCGCCGCCGAGCGCGGCGACCGACAGCCCGCGCGCCGCCCCCGCGCCCTCGGCGACCTGCGCGGCGACCCCGGCGACCGCGGCGAACACGCATCCGGCCATGGTGAGCTGCAGGCCGAGCGCCGCCGCCCCGGCCGCGGACACGTCCCGGGCCGCCAGCGCGGCCGCGGCCAGTGCGCCCAGCACCGCGCTCGCCCCCATGGCGACCAGCAGCGCCGCGGCCAGCCCGGCGCCGCGGCCCAGCACGGTGGCGCCGAGCAGCTCGCGGCGCCCGGCCTCCTCCTCCGCCCGGGTGTGCCGGATCACCGTCAGCGCGCAGATCAGCCCGACGATCACCGGGAGCAGTCCGGCCCGCTGCGCGGCCAGGGCGCCCGGGTCGGTGCCGTGCAGCGGCCCGTACAGGGCCAGGAACGTGGGGCTGGTCCCGGACGTGCGGGCGTACTGCAGGCGGTCCGCCTCGGTCGGGAACAGCCCCTCGAAGCTCGCGAGGAAGGCGGCCGGCATGACGGCGGACAGCAGGACCCAGATCGGCAGGACGACCCGGTCGCGGCGCAGGATCAGCCGGACCATCGCGCCGGTGCCCACCAGCGCGTGCCCTGCGCCGCGGTTCGCCGCGCGGCTCATCGCACCGCCTCCCGCGGCCGCTCGTCCTGGTAGTGGCGCAGGAACAGCTCCTCCAGGGTGGGCGGCCGGCTGGTGAGGCTGCGCACTCCGATGGACGCCAGCCGCCGCAGCACCGCGTCCAGGGCGGCGGTGTCCACCTCGCAGCGCACCCGGTGGCCGTCGACGCGCAGGTCGTGCACGCCGGGCAGGTCGGGCAGCCCGTCGGGCGGCGCCGCCAGCTCGGCGTCGATGGAGGTGCGGGTCAGGTGCCGCAGCTCGGCCAGGGTGCCGGTCTCGACGGTGCGGCCCCTGCGGATGATCGTCACCCGGTCGCACAACGCCTCGACCTCGGACAGGATGTGGCTGGACAGCAGCACGGTGCGGCCCCGGTCGCGCTCCTCGCGGACGCACTCCTGGAACACCTCCTCCATGAGGGGGTCCAGGCCGGAGGTGGGCTCGTCCAGGACGAGCAGCGCCGCGTCCGAGGCCAGCGCGGCCACCAGGCCGACCTTCTGCCGGTTGCCCTTGGAGTAGGCGCGGCCCTTCTTCCGCGGGTCCAGCTCGAACCGCTCCAGCAGCTCGTCGCGGCGCCGCCGGTCCAGGCCGCCGCGCATGCGGCCGAGCAGGTCGATCACCTCGCCGCCGGACAGGTTCGGCCACAGCGTCACGTCGCCGGGGACGTAGGCCAGGTGCCGGTGCAGGCGGGTGGCGTCCTTCCAGGGGTCGCCGCCCAGCAGCCGGGCGGTGCCGCCGTCGGCGCGCAGCAGGCCGAGCAGGATCCGGATGGTGGTGGACTTGCCCGCCCCGTTGGGACCGAGGAAGCCGTGCACCTCGCCGGCGCGGACGGTCAGGTCCAGCCCGTCCAGCGCCCGTGTCCGGCCGAACGTCTTGACCAGCCCGGACACCTCGATGGGGGACGTGGTCTGTTGTGTCATGGAAACACCTCGTGCAGGTGTGCGTGCAGGTGGATTGCGGTGCAGGGTGCGGTCGCCGGGTCCCGCCGTGTGAAGCGTGGGACCGGTGTGTCAGCAAGGGGCGGACGGTGTCCGTGACACGGCGTGCGGTGTCGCCGCGGCCGGTTCCCGCCTGCCCGCGGCGCGACGGCGGTCGGCCGCCGCGAGGACCGGCGCGAGGACCGGCGCGGTGCGGCGCGGGGCCGCCGGCGGTCAGGCGGGCGGGTCGGAGTCGGCCTTGCGCGCGGCGGCGTCCGAGGTCGGGATGCGCTGGTCCGGATCGGACTCGGCGCCCCCCGGGGCGGAGGTCGGCAGTTCCCTCAAGGCGGCGCGGGCCTGCGCCACCAGGCCCGGCTCCAGCAGGTCGTCGGTGAAGATGTCGAGCATGGCGAGGGCCATGCGCGGGTAGCCCGCGGGCGTGAGCGGGTCGGCGCCGAGGTTGCGCGTCAGGTGCTCGTGCAGCACGACCGCCCCGAAGCTCATCGCGCACATCACGGCCGCGTACGCGTGCGGGTCGGCGGTCTTGGCCGGGGCCAGGCCCTCGGTGCCGTTCACGATGACGTCCTCGGCGAACTCGACCGCGTCGTCGAACAGCCGCGCCGCCGCCTCCGACCCGTCGACCAGGGCCCGGGCCACGTAGCGCTGCACCGACAGCGCCAGGGTGAGCGCGCCGGGCAGGAACCCCGGGGTGGCGATGCCGCCCTCGAGGGTCTCCTTCTTGGTCTCCCGGATGACCCCGATGACGTACTCGTCGCACGCCCTGCGCAGCGCCTCCTTCGAGCCGAAGTGGTGCTGCACCAGCCCGGGGGAGACCCCGGCGGCCTTGGCGATCCCGCGGATCGTCGCGCCGCTGACGCCGTGTTCGGCGAACTCGCGCAGCGCCGCGTCGCGGATCCGCGCGCGCGCCGTCAGGTCCTCGCTCGACCGTGACTCGTTGACTGCCACACCGCCATCGTGCAATACAAACGTTCAATGCGCAATACGCTTGTATTGCCGACGGGTGTCGGGCGCGGCCCGCCGGGCTCAGCGGGGCGCCGACCCGCCGCCGGGCGTCTGCAGGGACTCCATGCAGATCTTGAAGGCGTCCTGCGCCTTGACCGGGTCGAACCCGGGCGGCGGGGCGGTGGCCTGTCCGGGATCCGGCAGTTTCACCCCCTGCTTCTCCAGGCAGGCGGCAAGGGTCTTGTAAGCGCTCGGCGTGACCGTGGGCGTGGCGCGGCGTCGCGGCGCCGCCGCGGCGCCCGCCGCGGCGCGCGGCGTGCCCCCCGGCGTCGCTGCGCCTGCCGACGCGGACGGCGAACCCGGCGCGGGCG